>NZ_JCAKNE010000050.1:0-14741 GCF_059515965.1 Propioniciclava sp. LT432
GGTGGAGGAGGCCTGCCGGCTCGCGTTGGTCCGGGTCCGTTCGCCCCGTTATGCGCACCTGCGACCGATCCTCCAGACCGGCCAGGACACGACCGGCCCGACACCACCCAGACCCGGGCCGCAGGCCGGCGAGCCGAGCGGCTACGTACGGGGCGCCGACTACTACGCCGGAGGAGCCCGATGACCCGCCTCGACACCGAAACCAAACGGAAGCTCCGCGAGATGGGAGCCACCTGCCTGGTCGACGCCCTCGAAACCCAGGACGACACCCTCACTCTGGGCATGGTGTTCGAAGAACGCGTCAAGCTCGCCGTCGACGAGGCCCACGCCACCTTCACCCACAGCAAGGTCGAGGGCCTGATCCGACGGGCAGGGCTGCGCTACCCGAACGCCGACCTGCGCCGGCTCGACCTGCTCGAACAACGCGGCCTCGACCGCGGGGTGATCGCGCAGTTGGGCACGTGCGCGTTCATCGCCAGGCAGCAGAACGTCGTGTTCCAAGGCTTCACCGGATCCGGGAAGTCCTACCTCGGCTCCGCGTTGGCCAAGCAGGCCTGCCAGCACCGCTACCGGGCCCACTACATCCGCATGCCCGACCTCGAGGAGTCCTGGGCCGCGGCCCGTGACCGGCCCGCAGGGAAGGAGAAGTGGCTCCGCAAGTACGCGGCGTTCACCCTGCTGGTGATCGACGAGTGGCTCCTCGACCCGCCCGACGATCACGTCCGCAGGCATGCTCCTGGAACTCCTCGAACGCCGCTACGACACCACCTCAACCGTGTTCTGCACCCAGTACCCGAAGAAGGACTGGCACCAACGCCTCGGCTCCGGCGTCCACGCCGACGCCATCATGGACCGCATCGTGCACAACACCATCTGGATGGAAACCGGCGGCACCAACATGCGCGAACACACCGCCAACACGGCCTGACCCAACGTCGGTGAGCGCCACCACCACGACGGCGCTCACCGACACCACCAAGCGGCGCTGACCCAATATCGCCGGTGCCGAACCTCGATAACCAACGGCGCTCAACCGGTCAAATACTCACCCGCTCGATGCGCACCTCTCTCCGTCCCGCGCTCTGGGGGGTGGTGCTGCAGTGGGACGGCGCCATGGCTGACGGCGAACCCGAATTCTCCCGAGGGGTTGATCGCCTCCGGCACGTTGCCAGCGCCGCCGGGCGGATAATGCCTCATGCCCCTCACCCCCCGGCCTCCAACCAAACGAACGCCACATAACAAGTCCGATGGCGCACGAGATGCTGAGGCGCGGGGTGAACGCACGTGGACCAACTGGCGACTCGGCGATCTGATACAGCAGGTCCTCCGCTGCAACACCCGTGGCCTGACGGAGATAGATCTCCGGCAGGTTAGGAATCTCGAGCAACTCAAGGTGAAGCTGCTGGTTCCCACGGGCACACACCACACCGGCCTTCGCATGCCAGACCCGGTGACACTCAAGCAGGACCAGTACTTCGGGCTGAACAGCAAGATGGCTGCGAAGCTGGACCTCAAGACCGTTGCCATGTGGCGAAACAACCCCCCGACGCCCGACGAGTTGGACGAGGCGGTAACCAACCTGACCGGAAGACGCTTCTACCGCAAGCGGTGAACAGCACGCCACTGGCGGCAAGAGCGGGTGTGCGCCACGGGTACCGGAGCCGACAGGCTACCCTCGCGCACAGTGCGGCAGATGTGCGCGTTCTTCCTCCGCCACGGTGGTGGGTGAGGCCGTTCAGGTGCGGTGTGCCGACGGTGAGGCCCGCTACGGCTCGAGGGCGGCCGAGACTGCCTTGAGTTCGGCCGTGAAGGCAGGGAGGTCATGCTTGGCAGTCGTGTGCAGGATTTCGAGGTCGACAGACCAATAGCCGTGCACGATTCGGTTCCGTAGTTGGCTGGGCCTGGCCCAGTTCACGCTTGGGTATGTCATCTTGAATTCATCCGGCAGTTGCGCGGCGGCCTCGCCCAAGACAGTGAAGTTCCACAACAGCGCATCGCGAACCTGTCGGTCCGCTTGGATGTCGTCGACGTCACGGCCCACCACCAGACGCTGTGCTTCTTCGGCGGCATCGATCATCTCGCCGATCAGCAGGAGCTCACGCCGCGGCATAGAACGGCTGCGCTTCCCGCAACACCTGGTCCTGCAGCCGAGCGTGCAACGCGCGCCGAGAAACGAGGTCGACCCGGCGACCGAGGACGGCCTCCAACTCCGAGGTGAGGTCCTCGACTTCCCAGCCCAGGCGAGCGCCGGGAGCCAACGTGTACAACAGGTCGATGTCGCTGTCAGAGTGATCGGTGCCGCGGGCCATGGATCCGAAGATCTCCAGACGGATGATGCCGTAGCGCTGGCACACCGCACCCAAACGCTCCACGTCAATTTCCGGCGACAGCATGCCTGCAGTCTAGGAGAGCACGCGACAATCCGGCGACCCTCCCCGGGGTCAGGTGCCGGAGGCCATGTAGGCGGCGAGGATGTAGTTCGGGTGACGGTCGAGGTTCTTGCGGGCTCGGTCGTAGCGCATCGTGGTTCGCGGGTCGGCGTGCCGGGCCGCGATCTGCACGTCGCGGAGGTCGACGCCGGCATCCAGCATGGTCGTCACGAACGTGTGCCTCAGCATGTGGGGGTGCATCCTGGGTAGCCGCACGCCGGCCTGGTCGGCGAGCTGCTTCAACCGGCGGGTCGCGGCATGCCGGTCCATGCGGGTCCCGCGGATCGTGCGCAGGACGGGGCCGTCCGCGCGACCGCCGACAGCGCGTTCGATCGCCCGCTGGACGGCGGGTGGCAGGGGGGTGAGGACGACCTTGCCGCCCTTCCCGCGGACCTTCAGGACGCGATGCCCGTGTTCCTCACCGAGGTCGGTGATGTTGGCGCCGCACGCTTCGAAGATCCGCAAGCCGAGCAGCCCCAGCATGGTCACCAAGGCGAAGTCGTTGGTGTTCGTCGACGTGCGCGCCGCGCTGAGCAGGGCTTCGAACTGCAGGTGCGACAGGCCGAGCGTGGGTGACTCAGGTGGCACGTTCGGTCGTCGCACGTAGTCAGCTGGGGACTGCGGCAGGACCTGGTCGATGACGCACGTGCGGTAGAAGCCGACCACGACCGACACACGCCGGCTGACCGTGGACGGTTGGAAATGGCGCACTTCCTGCATCCAGCGGACATACAACTCGTTCTGGGCGCGCTGCGCCTTCAACGGCTCGACACCCCGCTCCCGGCACCACACCAGGAACGCGCGCAGGTCCGACTCGGTGTGCACCAGGGTCTGCCCCCGATACCGGGCCAGATAGGCAGCGACCGCCTTCACCAAAGGATCAGTGGCAGCGTCAATGAGAACGGGAAACAGGACAGGCTCGAGACTGGTCATACCCGATGCTGCAACCGACCAGCAGCCACGCGCCAGCGGCACGAACGACGCCCCAGGAGCGGCAGATGCGGGCAGTGGTCCGAGTGGATCAAGCCTCAATGTCGGGAATCGGCTCGATCGCTTGGGGTGGCCTGGTCCGATACCACGTTCTGCCGGGTCGCTTGGGATCGGCTGCGTCGCGCTTCACATCGAAGATTGGACGCGCTTCGTGGAGCACCTGACGCCAGGTGGAACAGCCGTGGCCTCGAGGGGTGTGTTCAGGCGAGATTCTTCGGACGAAAGCAACGGCATCGTCGAGCAGAGTCCAGCCGTCTCGGGAGAGTTCCGCCTCAGCGCGGCGGAGAAGCTCAACAATCGTCGATCCTGACCCGGCGACTGCGAAGTCATCGGGGAGCATGTCCGGGAAGAAGTGGTCGTGGAAATCCGGGTTGGTCAGCATTTCTCCAGTCGCTTGGGTCAGATCGAGCATTCCCTGGTACCAGTCCCGGAGTTCGTGCACGTGCCTGTCAATTACCTCGTGGGAGTCGTCAAGGGCGGCCGCCGCCGTGCGGCACCCGGCCTCAGACTGAAGGTCATGCTGCGCGACGAACCCGTGCACCAGCTCGTTCCGAAGGGCCACCAGGTCGGCCATGCGGGCTTTCACAGCCGCAAACTCCTCGTCGGAGACAGACACAGTGAACCCCGAGTTGATCCAGACACCCTCATCGGACGGGGCGGCTGTCGGAGGGAACCCATCCTCGTCCCAAGCAGGCTCGACGAAGACGGTGCCGAGAAGCGCGCCCACAACCTGCCCCAGCGTCTGTTGTGCAACGGTTGCAGCTCTGGCTTCCTGGATCTTTAGGATCGAGTTCGCCGGGCCCTCCAAGCGTGCGCGAGCCACAAAGTCCTTGATGAGTAGCTCGTATTGCTGTAGCCGGATCAGACACCGGCCGAGCTTCTGCTGCACCAGGCCCTGGAGGGCGGCCAAGTCCTCACCCCGCGTTGGGGCGGACCACATGGACACGGCATCACCACCCATGGCAGCAGTCTGAAATGGAGCCTCTCTCGCCGGCCGACCCGGGGGCTCGGGTTGGCTCGCCATTTGCGGCAAGACAGGGTGTGCGCCGCGGGTACCCGAGCCGACAGGCTACCCTCGCGCACAGTGCGGCTGACAGTGAGTTACGAACTGGCCAGTTCGCGCAATCGCTGCATACGGCGCCAGAGCTCGTCCGCCGGCGGCGTTGGATGTGAGGCACGATTCGCCTCTGCTGCCGCGATCGAATCCAGCACTAGCTCGGCTACACGCGGGTTCTCGAACTGGCCTTCTGAGATCCAGCCGGCCACCATGCTGTCGACGTAGAGGAGGTCACCTTGGAGGTCTTCGTCATGGTCGGGATCGAGCCGGACGGTGAAGTCGCCCAGCCATCCATAGATATCGATCACCTCGTCGTAACGTGCACGGATCACCTTGTCCATCTTCCGGAGCCACCTTGCCATGCCGCAGATTCTGGCACTGCTCCCCGAGCAGCGTGAACGCGGCAGACAGGATGGATCGTGAGGGCAGCACCAGTGTCCCCCGGCCCTGAGGGCGACGGCAAGGCGATAGTATCGGCTGCCGTGGCCAACGGCAGGGAGCAGTCAATGAAGGCGGGTTTGCGTCTGTTTTGGCCGCGCCGCGCTCGCCGTGGTTGGACCAAGGGGGATTTGCCGCTTCGTCTTGCTGGCACCCTGCCCTGGGTGCTCCGCATTCACGTTGTGGTCCTGGCTGTTCTGGGTGTGGGAGGGCTGCTGTTCGCGGTCGCACCGCTGGTACCTACCGACGAGCCGCTCGACGCCCTGGGCGGGGTGCTCATGGCAACGTTCGGGTTGTTCATGGCCGGGATATCGATTGGGACCATTAGCTCTATCCGGCGGTCGATCTCAGCGGTGGTGAGCGCAGCCGGGATTGTTGTTGACAAGCCTTCCTCAGGGTTTTGGTTCGGCGAGGTGGCCGGCGATGCCACTCCTGGGGGAGACGGGCAGGTCATCACCTCCGTTGAGCTCGTTGAGGTCGAGCGGGAGTACGACTTGATCGGTGGCGGATTCGACTTCGCTGTCCCGGTGCGGCGTTTGGCGTTGATCTTTCATGGAATGCAGACGCCGGTTGCACCCGGCCTAACGTTCGCTGTGACACGTGCAGGGCGGGCGCGCGCTGAGATTGCGGGCAAGTTCCTCGCCAACTGCTTTGGTGCCGCCTTCATTGACCGAAAGACAGAACGCTGAGCGGCCCGCATGCACGGGCCCCATCCACCAGTCGGAAGTGCGACGGCAAACACGCTCGACTCTCGGCAGTTGAGCGAGATCACGACCCTGGGCGTCAACACACGACCGACTCTGGGCATGAGAGCGAGGTCATGACCTTCGGGGTGAGGGCGCCGTGCGACGCGACCTCCTTGGGGTGCTTTGCGGAGTTGTCTAGGCACTCTTCCAGTGCCTGTTGGTGAGGACTTCTTCTGTTCGTCGGCTGTGCTCGATGGGCGCTTCGTCTGGGTCGGGATTGAGCGCTTGCTTGACGAGGTGTTGTGCTTGCGCGCGTTGGCCGAGCGCTTCAGCGGTGGCCGCTAGGTCTAGTTGGGGGGTGATCTCGTGAGGGGCTGCTTGATTGGCGATGCTGGCTGCCCATAGGGCCTTGTTGGTGTCGCTACTGGCGAGAGCGTGCGTGGTGATGAGGTGTGCGGTGTCGACGATGGCGCAGGTGAGGTGCTGTGGCAGTCCTGTGTCGATGAGCCAGGCACCACCGGTTGGGCGGATGTCGGTGAAGGGGGTGCCTTGGACGAGGGTGAGGGCTGTGTCGAGATCGGCGATTCCGGCTTCGCCGGCGATGAGGGCGCGGGTTCGGAGGCGTTTGAAGAGGTCGGCGTCGACGAGGAGGTCGTTGACTTCGTAGATGCCGATGCCGAGGAGTCGTCCGGTTTGGCTCTTGCGCGCTTGGGGTAGGTGGGGTTGGCCGGTGGCTGGGTTGGTCCCGAGCCATTCGCGCAGTTTGCTGAGGTCGCGGCGAGCGCGCTCTTCGGTGATGTTGAGGGCGTCGGTGACCTGGGCGGTGGTTGCGCCGTGGGGTTGGGACCAGAGGTAGGCGAGGAGTTCGGTGTAGAAGGCTCGCCGTTTGGCGGCTGCGAGTGGGTTGCCGCCGGTGCCGACGCGCGCGTAGATGGGGCCGAGGACGGAGAGGCGGGGGCGTGGACCTTGGCCGGCCTGCCATTCGACGAGGTCGTGGTCGAGGGTGGGGTCGGCCTCTCCGAGTCGGTCGGCGACTGTGAGGGGTACGGCTGGCGCGAGTGTCTGCAGGTCCTCTCTGGTGGTGGCTGTGTGAGTGAGGTAGACGTCGTCTGGCTCGGGGAGGAGGGAGCCGGGGTTCGCTCCACTCAACTCACGCCTTTGGCTGCTGCCGGTCAGGTTCCCTGTGGCGTCGGTGTCGGGGGTGGCGGCGGGGATGGGCGTGTCGTCGAGGTTGTCGGCCGCCGCGATGAGGGCGACGCAGCCTTGGGCTTCGTCGCTGGTGAGGCCGACGGCGATGAGGTCCCAGTCCAGAGATGGGACGCGCACCCTCCCACCGCTGGTGAGGTGGAGTTCCACGCCCTGTGACTCAGCGTTGGGCTGAGTGAGAAGAAGGCTGACGCCCGTCTGACGATCCGGTCCGCTGAGGATGTCGCCGATCAGGTGGTCGACCTGCACGGTGGGCGGTGTGGAGCCGATGATGAGGGCGCGGCTTGGCCATAGGCCGTAGCCGGCGTTGCTGGCGCGCGCTTCAGCCAACGTGTGGGCGTCTGTCTCCGCGAGGAGGGTGCGCGTGTTGATCGCGTCTTCCGTGGTGCTGCGTACGACGTCCGCGGTGGTGTGGTGTCGGATCTTGGTGGGGTCGAGGTCCACCAGTTCTGGGCAGGTGTTGAGGCAGTCGATGCGGACGTCGCGGGCCCAGGGGTTGAGGGTGAGTTCGGCGACGATGTGGCGTAGGAGGTCGTTGGTGTTGGTGGGGTCGCCGGTGAGGGTGAGGACGCCGGCGGTCTCGAGATTGAGCAACCAGGTGGTGCCGTCGTCGCTGATTCCGATGGTGGTCAGCTGGGGCCATGCGGGTGCACCGGTTCGATCGGGGCCGATAAGGGGCTTCTGGTTTCGCTCCAGTAGCCAGACGTCGCCTTCGGGCGTGTTCTGCCAGGGGGCAGGCGCGGGCTGATGGCCGCTGAGATGCAGTTGGATCTCGGTGGCGGAGATCGACACGGCGATCACCCCAGGGACGGGCTGGTTAGCGCTGGTCAGGTGGTGGGCGGTCCACCACAGGAGAGCGTCGAGTTCCTCGACGTCGATGCGGGCCTGAGGGCGCGCCGTGATCGTCTTCTCGATGGGAGCCACAGCCGCGGGCGTGGGTTGGATGGCCCTACCCGGACGCCGGTGTTGGGCTTGGATCGCCCGACGTTTCCGCAAGCCGATGGCCAGTGAGCCGCAGAGCAGTCCGCCCCCGGCAAGGCCGGCGACAACCCAGGACGCAACCGGACCATCCTGATCATCCTCATCCACGCTCTCGTCTGCGGCCTGTGGGATGGTCACGTCGGAGTTGGCGGCCGGTTCGACGTTCTCGGCGGTCGTCTCAGCGGCCTCAGTCGGTGCGGATGTTGGTTCCTGTGTGTTCGCAGCCGGCGCGGCTTCGGGAGCGGGTGCTGGTACCGGGGCGGGGTCGCTGGCCGTCGTCTTGAGGTTGGTGGGGAGGTTGAGGGTCCAGCCGATGTCGATCTGGTCAGGGTCGGTGAGGCAGCGCCCGTCAGGTTGTTCGAGATGGGTCGATGCTTGGTAGATCTCGGGCCAGCGGGTGGGGTCGCCGAGGCGGCGCGCGGCGATCTTGGTGAGGGTGTCGCCGCGTTGGACGACCACTTGGGTTGGCTGCGGGGTCTCGGCGATGGGAAGGGTGAGGGCCCAGCCGACGCGGAGGAAGTCCGGCTTCCCGCCCAGGAGTTGTTGGTTGAGGGCGACGATCTCCGGGTACCGCTCCCCTGCCCCGAGCTGCTGCTGCGCGATGCGCCACAGGGTGTCCCCCGGCTGCACGACGTAGTTCGAAGTGGCCAGCGCGCTGACCGCATCGGGCGCCACGGGCGGCGACGGTGCCTCGCTGGCGGGTTGAGCGGTGGTGCCCGCTGGTGCGGGTGTGGCTTGGGCGGGGGGCGGGGTGAGGCTGCTGGTGGCTACGAAGAGCAGGGCTGCGGTGGCGACGAGGTGGTGGGCCCACCCGTGTGGCAGTCCGGGTAGGTGGCGGGGTCGAGCGTGTCTGAGGGTGCCGATGACCTCTGCGGTGACGGTTGCTGCGAGGTAGGCCCAGACGAGCCATCCGAGGATCCAGAGGATGGCGAGGAACAGGGTGCCGTCGTCGGGTCGCAGCAGCACATCGAGGAGATTGGTGTGACGGGTGAAGAGGGTGGGGAGGCCGAGGGCGAGGAGGAGTGCGGGGAGTCCGATGAGGATGGCGCCGATGAGTAGGGTGGCGGCGAGGCCCTTGAGGCGGTTCATCGTTCGGTTCCGTTCTGGGCGCGGACGAGGCGGGCTTCGCCGGTGCCGGTGACGCTCAGCGGTCCGATGCCGATGCTGGTGAGGAAGATCGGCTGGTAGCTGCCGGTCACGGTGACGTGGAGGGTGCCTGTTCGGATGGTGGCGGTGCCGGTGTGGCCGCTGGCGCGGATGTGTGCGAGGGCGGCGGCTGTGGCTTGGGCTGGGTCGAGGGTGGGGGTTTGGCCGCGCATGGTTTGGCCAGTGGTGGGGTGTTGGGCGCCGGTGCGGGCGGCTTCGGCGGCGATGTCGTTGACGCGCTGCAGGGCGTGGAGACGTCCGCCGAGGTCGACGGCGAGTCCGACGATGAGCATGAACGCCACCACGGTGAGGGCCATCCAGATGGTGGCTGATCCTCGCTGGTCCTTGGGGTGGGGGTGGATGGCGGTCATCTGGGGTCACCGTCCTCGGTAGGTGTCGATGCTGCTGGTCTGGTGGGCTTTCACGTCGAACGAGGCTGGGCCGGGTAGGCCCAGGTCGGTGGCGGTGATGCGGCATCCGATGGTGGCGGTCACGTTGGCGGGGGTGCCGGGGGTTCGGGTGAGCTGGCTGGTGTCGATGTTGATGGTGGTGGCCGTGCAGTGGACGCCTTGGTTTGCCAGTGTCTGGTTGGCGGCCTGTTGGGCTTGGGTGCGTGCGTCGGTTGGGGTGCGGGCGATTGAGGCGGTGCGGGCTGCGTCGGCGGCTGCTGCTTGGACGGCTTGTTGGGCCAGGGCGAGGCGGCCGCCGAGGATGACCAGGGCCAGGAACAGCACGATGGCGGGGACGCCCATGGCGACCTCGATGCTGGCGTTGCCGCGCTCCCCCATCTTTGGCGGGTTCATCGGGTGAGTCTTTCCACGGGCAGGGTGACGGTCTGGCTGGTGGCTGGGACGACCAGGGGGATGACGGACAAGGTGGTGCCGGTCACGGTCACGGTGATCGTGTTGGTGCTGCGGTCGCAGTGGATGGCGACACCGGATAGGGAGTCGCCGGTCTGGGTCAGGAGGGCGTGGGCGGCCTGCTGGCAAGAGGTAGTGCTGCCGTGTTCGACGGCTCCGGCGCGGGCGCCGGCGGTGGCGATGGCCAAAGCTGCGGAGCGTCCGTAGTGGTAGAGGCCGGCCTGCATGGTGATGAAGACCACGCCGAAGAGCACGGGCAGCCAGATCGCCATGTCGATCGTGGCTGACCCGCGCTCGTCGCGGCGTCGGGGTCTGGTCACTGGAGTTTGGCCACCTGGGTCTGGACGAAGGCGGTGATCGCGAAGATCACGATGGCCGCGATCGCGACGACCGCGGCAGCCCACAGGGCGAAGTCGGTGCTGGCCGAGCCCCGTTCCCCGCGTCGAGGCGGAGTGGTGAGCCAGTCGTCGGCGGTGGCGCGTGCGATGAGGATGCGGGTGACCACGGCGGTGGTGAGGGTGTTCATCAGGGTTTCCTTTCGGGTGGGGGTTGAGTGGTGGTGACAGGTCAGGTGGGGAAGAAGAGCCGGAAGATGGCCGGGCCGAGCATGATGGCGATGAAGATCATCGCGAGCAGGTTTCCGGGGATGGCGATGCGTTCGTTGACCTCGTTGGCCTTGGTGGTCTCGACCGCCAGCAAGGCCGAGCGGAGGGCGGTGGAGCGGGCGCGCAGGGTGGCGTACACCTGAGCGCCCTCTTCCCCGGACAGCCGCATGATGTCGGCCAGGTCCGCCAGGTCGGGCAGGCCTAGTTCATCAGCCAGGCTGGTGAGGGCGTCCCACGGTGCTTGGCCGGACCAGCGGGAGCGGCCCAGCTCTTCGCGGAGGCGTTGGAAGACCCACGAGTCGCCGATCTCGGCGGCGTTCTCCAGTGCTTGGCGTGAGCCGGCGCCGGCGTTGCGTTCGAGGGCGACAAGGTCGACGTAGGAGCCCAGCGAGCGGGTGAACTCGGCTCTGGCCGCCTTGGCTTCGACGCGTACGTCGTAGTTCGGGGCGAACCACATGCCGATCGCACCAACCACACCGGCGGCTGCTGAGATGGGCCACGGTATGGGCAGGGAGAGCGACAACAGCCAGCCCAGCACGGGCACGATCGCGAGGGCCGCGAGGGAGTAGAGGAGCTTCTGGCCATAGAACACGGCCACCGGCCGTCGCAGCAGACGCAGCTCCCGGATCGGAACCGGCCCCCACACACCCGAGGGCAGCCAGCGCATCGCGCGAACCCCCATCTTTCCGGCCAGGTTGGTGGGCGTCGTGTCGGCCTCGACGGCGTTGCGGGGACGCACCGAGGGTGCGAGCCGGTCCAAGGCGCTGGCCAGGTCTGGTTGGGCCGGCACCAGGCGAGTCGCGAACAGGGCTAGCCCGCTCCCGGCCAGCAGTCCGGACAGGATCAGGAGCTGGAGGCTGGTGGGGATCATGAGCCGACCCCCGCCTCGGGTTGGGTGGTGCGTGTTTCAACACCATTCAGTTCCGCGAGGGACCGTGTGGTGTGGTGGGCCGGTGACTTGGACTGATGACGGGAGGGGGATCCGACACGCCATCCTGACCGTGCGTCATGATTCCTGACGTTCATGCTAAGTTCTCGACAACTCGTTGAGGTTTGTGAGGTTGGGGTATGGCGCTCGCGGTAGTGCGGTCGGTCGAGTCGGCGCGCAGTTCGCGTAGCCGGATCGACGCCGAGGAGTTCGAGCAGGAACTCATCGACCAGTACTCGCTGGCCCTCAGTGCTGCCGGGCTCACCGATGGGACGGCCGCCGCCGAACGCGGGGCGATCTTCGACTTCACACGGTTCCTGGGTCGTCCGCTGTGGACCGCGCAGGTAGAGGACGCCGACAGGTACCTTCGTGCGGCACGAACCCAGCGCGGGCTCGCCAAGTCGACCGTCGCCGCTCGAGCGGGCACGCTGGCCAAGTTCTACGACTTCGTCATCGTTCGGTACCAGGGCGACATCCATGCCCTGTTCGGGCAGGTCGTCGTCCAGCCCATCGACGAGTTCAACCGGCCCAGGGCGATCGCCGCCGCCACCGCGACCAGGGTTCCCCCGCGGACAGACGAGATCCGTGCCTTGTTCGACGGGTGGCGCGATGCGCTGCCCGACAGCCGGAAGTACCTTCCAGCGGCCCGGGACTATCTGGCCGCGTCCCTGTGGCGACGGCTCGGTCTGCGGATCAACGAGACGGTCATGCTGGACGTCGCCGATTGGCATCCCGAGCTTGGTCCCCACGGCAAGCTGCACGTCCGCCACGGCAAGGGCAGCCGGGGCCGAGGCGCCAAAGTACGAATCGTGCCAGCAATCGACGACGTCGACGCACTGTTGGAGTGGTGGCTGACCGACGTGCGCCACCAGTTCGGCGACGACTACGACGACCCTGCCGCCCCGCTGCTGCCCAGCGAACGACGCGACCGGCTCAGTGGCCACTGCACCCGGCTCGGCACCGAAGCACTCCGCACCGGACTGGCCGACGCCGTGGAACGGTGGCTGCCGGACTGGAGCCGACGGCTCACCCCCCACGTCCTGCGGCACTACTGCGCATCGCACCTGTACCAGCAGGGCATGACACTCAAGGCCATCCAGGAGTTGATGGGTCACAGCTGGCTGTCCACCACAACCCAGTACATCCACGTCCACTCCACCCACATCGAAGCGTCCTGGGCGGCCGCCAACCAGCGGACCCTGGATCGAATCACCCACCCCGCACCCCACAAGGAGGTATGAACCCATGCGCTGGAACCTGCGGATGAAGGCCGCCGAGGCCGGCATCTGGAAATCCACCGAACTACGCCGACGGCTGGCCGAGGCCGGCCTCGACATCAGTGCCGGGAAGATGTCCGGGCTATGGGCTGGAACACCCACCACCATCCGGCTCGATGACCTCGATGTGATCTGCTTCGTGCTCGGCTGCCAGCCGACCGACATCCTCGTGTGCGAACCCGACGCAGTGACCGCCCGGCAACAAGCCGTCAAGGCCGTGGCAGCTGCCTCACCCACGGCACCCGCCCGACGGCGAGCGCCGACAACGGGGCGTCCCCGCAGCAAGCCACCCGCGTGACCGCCCCCAAGACGTGCGAGGGCTGCGGACGCAAGCCCGAGGCCTACGTCAAGCGTCGCTGGTGCTACGACTGCAAACCCGGCAGCTTCGGCCGACCGCTTCCCTGCCGAAGCTGCGGCGCCACCGGCGACTACTGGGCCGGCCGGCTGTGCCGCCAATGCCATCCCTTCGCACCCCAACCGCCCGACTCCTGCCGCGACTGCCTGGCCTGGGGAGTCACCCGCCTCCGCGGATGGACCTGCCAAGCCTGCCGCGGCTGGCGTCACCGCTATCCCGTCGAGGGCGTGTGCATCAGCTGCCATCGTGAACTCGCCATCAACGAGCACCAGGCCTGCCGCCTGTGCTGGATGCAGACCCTCTACAACCAAGCCCAGTACGGACTCCCCCGCGACGTGGTCACCGCCAACCGCGGCGGACAACAGCTGTGGTTCGCCGACATGAGCGGATACCGCAACGGATACCGACCGCACCGTCGCCGTGACTTCCGACGTCGCCGCGATCAACTGCCGCTGCCCGGCACACCCCTGGAAGCACCCGATACCGGCCCTCCATCGACGAACGCCGACCAACCCAGCCTGTTCGACTACCACCCGGTCGAAGATCCCGCCCGCCGCCACGGTGTCGGCGAGCCACCCAACCACGAATTCGCCACCCAACTCGACGACCATGCCCTCGACATGGCCGCCCGGCACGGCTGGACCCAACGGCAATCCCTCAAGACCCGGATCACGCTGCGGGTCCTGCTGGCCAAGCACCAGATCACCGCCCCACCCATCCGCGCCAGCCACGTCCTCGACCTCATCGGACACCGCCTCCGGGTCCGACTCGCGCTCCTCGTCCTGCAAGACGCCGGGATGCTCATCGACGACCGCACCTCGACGCTGGACGCCTGGTTCGAACGCCAACTCCAAGGCCTGCCCGACCCCATGGCCGACGAACTGCTGATCTGGTTCAACGTGCTGCACCACGGCAGCACCACCCCGCCGCGCAGCCGACCGCGCCACGACCAGTCGATCAAGCTCCGCACGCGATGGGCCCTGCCGACGCTCCTCACCTGGGCAGCAGCCGGCCATCAATCGCTGCGCGAAATCAGCCGGACGCACATCCTCGCCGCCCTGCCCGGCGAAGGCACCCCACGCGCCAAACTGGGCGCCGCGCTGCGCTCGATCTTCACCACCCTCAAGCGACACCACGTGCTCTTCGTCAACCCGACCGCCCAACTCAACATGGGCAACTTCGAGCGACGCATCCCCATGCCCACCGATACCGCCGTGCTCGGTGCCCTGTTCAACTCCCCCGACCCAGCCACCGCCGCGATCACCGCGCTGATCGGCGTCCACGGGCTGCGGCCCGCCGAAGCCAGCGCCCTCCAACTGGTCGACATCCATGACCACCGGATCCACTTGCCAGACCGCACGATCCTGCTCGCCCACGCCACCAAGGCCACGCTGGACCGGTACCTCCTCCACCGACACCACCGCTGGCCCGGCAGCATCAACCCGCACTTCCTCGTGCACAGCCGGTCCGCATCCACCCTCGAACCCGTCCGGGTCCCCTGGCTCACCGACAAGCTCGGCATCCCACCCAGCGCAATGCGCCAGGACCGCATCCTCGCCGAGGTCAACGCCGGCGGCGACCACCGTCGCCTCTGCGACTTCTTCGGCATCACCATCGAGACCGCCGCGCACTACCTGAGCACCCTCACCCACCCCGACCTTGAGGACCACACACCCGTACCCCCCAGTTCCCGAACCCCAGGTAACACGTGAGCGGCTCATCAGTGACCTACCCTTGGGTTCAAGGCGGAGGATCCTTCAGTAATCCTGAACCCATGGCTTTC
>NZ_JCAKNE010000051.1:0-14559 GCF_059515965.1 Propioniciclava sp. LT432
TGTGCGGCGGTGCCGTTGGCTGAATGGGGTAAGGCGTTGCCTGGTGCTGGCACGCGTGAGGGTGACAGCGAGTGCTTCACCGTGACCACTGGTGCTTACGGCCAGTACCTGTTGCGCACCAACAGGGTGAACTCTTCTTGGAGCCACTACGTGGACGTGTATGACGCCGGTGGCGTGGCTGTCACCAGTTCGTGGGTGTCCAGTTCTCCGCTGGAGCTCACGCTCAAGGCGAACCACACTTACCGGTTCGTGTACAGCGGTGACCCGGCCGGCTACCCCAACACGTACACTTTTGGCCTGTTCGACGTGAACGGGTCGACCGGTTGTTCGAGCGTTATCGACACCAGTTGGACCGCACCCGGACTGGTCGCTTCCCTCCCGACCGGCGGGGAGATCACCTGTCATCAGTTCACCGCCAACCTCGGCGAGTACATCCGCTTGTCCAGTGTTGATGCCACGGGCCGCGGCTACGTCGACGTCTATGCCGCCAATGGAACCAAGATTTGTGCGACTAGTGGGGGCGCCACCAGTTGCCAACTCAACGCGCGCCAATGGAACCAAGATTTGTGCGACTAGTGGGGGCGCCACCAGTTGCCAACTCAACGCGTACGGCCCTTACCGGCTCCTCACCCGCAGTTCCAGCGACAACACCCCAGTCCAAACCACCACCTACCTGAACAACCTGAAGTCCACGGAAGGCTGCACGGATGCCTCCGCGACGGCTTCGTTCCTCCCAGCCCCACTGGAGCGGACTCTGGGCGGGGAAGGGACCGCGCGCTGCTTCACCACAGGTTTGACCCAGGGCAACAGCGCACTCCTGTCGGTTCACGTCAACGACGGCGGCTCCGCGACAGCGCAAGTCGTGGACAGCACCGGAGCGGCCCAATGCCTCGCCTACGGTCCAACTGGCCTGAGTGAGTGCACCCTCAGCGGTATCGCCCCGTTCAAGATCCTGGTGACTCCAACCGCCGGATCGGCAGGAAGCAGCCTCCGTCTCGCGCTCCGGCGACTCAACGACCCGGTCGGTTGCACACGGATCGAATCCGTAGCGAACGGCATCCCGCTCCAGTCAACGACGCTTCCACTGGCCGACTCGACCAGTTGCTACCGATTCTCCGGAGCGGTGGGTGACCAGATGGATTTCACCGCGATCAACCCCGATCTGGCAAACACGTACCACAGCATCACCGTCTATGACCCCAGTGGCCGCGTAGCGTGCCGGCCGTCGCCGGACCCGGGCAGCCAGGCAGAGTGCACGTTCACGGCCACCGGCGACCACCTGGCCGTCGTGCGGCCTGGCAGCGTTTTCGGCGCATCCAGCTTCTCGAGCACCTGCCTCAACCCGGCCTGCGGGGCGGACGCCTTCAGTCTCGCCAGCCTTTCTCCCAATCGGGTGGGCGTTGCCAGCGCCGTAACTGTGAAGCTCCTGGGCAAGGCGTTCACGACGGGTACGAAGGTCGAGGCCGTCAGTGGCACCCAGGTCATCGCAGGGGTCGTCAAGGCGGTCGCTGCCGACGCGCGTTCGATGGATGTCACCTTCGACCTGTCCTCAGCGTCGACCGGGGCATGGGAAATCCGCGTCACCTCTGAGAAGGCCGAGGTGAGGAAACTGGCCGGCGCGTTGACCGTCGTGTCGACCGTTGCCCCCACAATCAAGACCGAGCTCACCACGTTGGGACGTTTCGTCTCCGGGCGGCCGCAGACTGTCTCGGTGACGGTGCGGAACGAGGGCAACGTGGACGCCTTGGGAGTGCCCGTGTTTGTCGACGGGTTCCCTGAGGGGAGCATCATCACGCCGAAGTTCGGCCTCATGAATCCAAGCAAGCCCGCCGTAGGCATGGCTTGGGATCAGGAGAGGAACGTGGTCTCGAAGAACGGCATCCTCTCCGTCCCCCTGCTCGTCGGCCGGCTGCCGGCCGGTCGCTCGGCCACGTACGACTTCGAAGTGACGATCAACGCGGAGACGGGCTACGTCCTCAACGTGCGCACCGGAGATGCGAAGACGGTGGCCGCTACCGCGACGACCGCAGGCGTGAAGGCGGCCCAAGCCAGCGCCGCAGCATCGGGAGACGGGCTAACCAGCGGAAACTGCACTGACGCTCTGTTGTCCGCCACGATGGATCTGGCCCTCGCTGGAATTCCCTTTGGTGGCTGCGCCAGCCTTGCACTCCAGGCGTCGCAGTGGGTGGCGGACGGCTTCGGGGCGAATTCGGAGCCCACGGCCGTCGCATCTGCTGTCGACTGGATCTCTGCCGGTTTGAGCGCAACGAGTTGCGCCATGGACTTCATCGTTCCGGGGGCCGGCACAGCCACCAACGCCGCACTCAGAGGGCTCGCCTCCGCGGTGGATGCAACCTCGAATGTGATGAGCGCCGGAAGCATAGGTCTGTACTGCCTTGCGCCAGATTCGTGGACCGAGATGCAGCGCGTCAACTCCATGGATCCCAACGAGCTCGTTGGCCCTGCCGGTGGGGGCTTGGATCGCGCGATCGAGCCCGGCGGGCGCCACTCCTTCGCGGTCTACTTCGAGAATGCGCCGACGGCGTCCGCGCCTGCCCAGGAGGTGAGGGTCCTGCAGCAGTTCAACACGGCCCACTACGACTTGGCCGGCCTGGAGCTGGGCGCTGTTCGCTTTGGCAACACCAGCTGGACGCCTCCTACGAAGGGCACGACGCTGGATCGAGTCATCGACATTGCCGACGGGCTCACTGTGAACGTCACGGCGTCCGTCAGCAACGGCACCATCACGTGGCTGCTGAAGACCGTCGACCCGCTGACGGGCAAACTCCCCGAGGACCCGTTGAAGGGCTTTCTGCCGCCGAACACGGACGGAGTTGTCGGTCAAGGTGTCCTGTACTTCTCGGTTCCGATCAAGGCACTCCCTGACGGGACCAAGACGTCCAGCCAGGCCGAGATCTTCTTCGACCTGAACCCGCCGATCAAGACCAACATCTGGAGCAACCTCATCGACGGGACGATCCCGATGGGAGCTGTCGCAGAGCTGCCTGCCACATCGACCCTTACGTCGATCCCCGTGTCGTGGACTGCGTCAGATGCCGCCTCCGGCGTCGCGTCGGTTGACTTGCTGGTTTCGGTCAATGGCGCGTCTTACACCCTGTGGGCCACGGAGACGGCAGCGGCTGGTACCAAAGCCTATGAGGCCGAGGTCGGCAAGACTTACGGGTTCACGGTCATTGCCCAGGACGCCGCCGGAAACCGGTCTTCGATGCCTGCCACCCCACAGGCGGTCACCCAGGTTTTGGACGGGCCACCGCGCACAGTGACGCCGACGGCACCGATCTTCCTCGACTCATGTGGCACGGACATGGACGTCTACGTCATCCCGTCGGTCGAAGGTGTGGAGTACCTGGTGGCCGGCGCGTTGGTCCCAGGCGGGCGGCATCCCGCGCTCGGGACGGTCACGGTCACGGCACGGGCGTCGTCCGGATACTCCTTGATCGGCACCTCGCAGTGGACACACACATTCACCACCGGTGACGCTTTCAGCGACGTGCCGGGAGGCACCAAGTTCTACGACGAGATCTGCTGGATGGCATCCAGAGGCATTTCGACCGGCTGGGTGATCGAGGGGATTCCCTACTATCGGCCGCTCAATCCCATCAACCGGGACGCGATGGCAGCGTTCCTCTACCGATTCGCGGGATCCCCGGCATACACCCCACCGGCCGTGTCTCCCTTCGCAGATGTGACTCCGTCGACGCAGTTCTACAAGGAAATCGCCTGGCTCGCCGACCAGAAGATCAGCACAGGCTGGGACGAACCGGACGGGACGCGCACGTACCGGCCGCTCAATGCCATCAACCGGGACGCCATGGCCGCCTTCCTGTATCGGTTCGCCAAGTCGCCCGACTACAGCGCTCCTTCTGTGTCACCGTTTGCAGACATGACTCCGGCCACGATGTTCTACAAGGAGGTCTCGTGGTTGGCCGAGAAGAAGATATCGACCGGTTGGATCGACGGGGGAGTGGCTTGGTATCGGCCGCTGGCTCCGATCAACCGGGATGCCATGGCAGCCTTCTTGTACCGGTTCGACCTGCTGCCCGAGTAGGTCGGGGATGAACCAAGGTCCAGCGACCTCAGCGATGTTGTCCGTAACGCACGAATGGCGACGCACAGAGATCCGGTGGCGCCGATGCGTTCGGCCCGCACGACCAAGTGCCGACTGCCATGCGGAAGGTCAATCGCGTCGATCACGTGGTAGTCAGGCAGGTTTAAGATCACGCTCGCAGCGTCACGCTCCGAGCACGTAGGCTCGCTCATAGCTCGTGGTCCTTTTGCCCTCTGGGCGGATGTGTCGCAACACCCATCCCAACGCAAGACCACGAGGCCTTGAGTCAACGACCCACAACGATCAACCACGAGTAATCGTCAACCCGCCGGAGTTGCGTGTCCTGGTGGCACGTGGCCATAATGAATCGTGTGTCATCGTCGGACGCCCGTCCGTCATTATCGGTGAGGAGCCAGGGATGCCCGCGATTCCAATTGCAGTGTCACGCATGATTCACAGGGTGATGGCATGCTTGGTCGGCATGGGGGTGATCATCTGCACCCAAGTAGCTTCCCCCAACTTTGCCTTTGCTGCGGGAGGCAACGGCGAGTTTGACATGACGACAGGCCGGATGGCCATCGTTACCGAGGGCAGCACGATCAATACTTGGTCGTACATTGATGGGGTGCACGGACCCGCGGAGACGATCCTCCAAGGCGTGAGACAGATGGCAATATCCGGGTCCCGGACGGTTGCGGACACAGTTTCGGAGTTGGTTTCGATGGACGGGAACAGGGTTGTCGCTCGAATCCCGTTCGACGCCTCTCCCGCTGGCTGCTCGATCGAGGATCTGGAGATCAGCGGGCCGTATATTCACGTCGGCTGCTACCGGTCGGTGAATGATCAGCGGACACGTGAGTCATACGTTTACGACTCGAATCTGACACTGCTTTCCCGCTTGGACGGTGCTCTGTTCGGCAGCCTGCTGGCGACAAAATCCATGACCACCGACGCCATCGAAGTCCGCGACCTGTCAAAGCCGGCCGCTCCAGTCAAGTCCTATTCCGTTCCGGGGCTGGGTGGACAGGTGTCGGGCTTCTACGGCCCGTGGGTTTCTGCAGGCGGAGTCCTGGGCAATCTAGAGACTGGGCAGACGATCCCCATCTGGGACACAATCGACGCGGTCGGTGATGGGTACGTCCTCGCAACCCGCTACCACGATAACGGGAGTGATACCGGGGTCCATCTCGCAGACGGAACAGAGCTTGAGTACTGGGAGACGCCCTTCCTCGCTACGGATGGACTGGGAGGCGTGTTCCTTCGCGATTGGCACGGCTACTTCGGAGGGGACCAGTACCTGAAGTTCTCCAACGTCGGCCGGTCAGCCCCTCGTGTGCTGGGCGTGCTCGCCGGGTCGACGATGGACCTTGGCACCTCCGGGACGCGGTGGGCTCCGGAGATTGATGCGACCAAACCGCTCGCCGTCGGCCAACTGATCTTCCGGGACCAGGCCGGGAACCTAGTCGCCTCGATCGACACAGCGGCCACGACGACGGGCAGCATTCGTACCGCAGGTTGGGACGGTAAGGGCTCCTCCGGCGTCCTCGTGCCCAACGGGTCCTACACGTGGGAGTTCGTCGCGTCCTCAGTCGACGGTTCAGGACGTGTCGTCTCATCTGATGGCGTAACGCCTGTAGGGGGGTCTCTGACTGTGGTCAACTCGCCCACAGCAGTGAGCTTCAGCGATGTTCCACTTGGTACACAGTTCTTTGCCGAAATCACGTGGCTAGCCGGAGAGCGAATCACGACAGGATATCAGGACGGGACGTTCCGGCCGACTTCGCCTGTGAATCGGGATGCGATGGCGGCGTTCATGTATCGGCTGGCAGGCAGGCCTGACTGGATTGCCCCGGCGACATCGCCGTTCATCGACATCACTCCGCAGACGCAATTCTATAAGGAGATCACGTGGCTGGCGTCCAAGGGCATCACCACAGGTTGGGACGTCCCTGGCGGCAAGGAGTACCGCCCGCTTGAGCCTGTGAATCGGGACGCAATGGCGGCGTTCATGTACCGACTCAAGGTCGTGAACGGCCTAGTCTGAGCTGAGCCTCGATCCCCCGACCTGATGTGAAATGTCAGGTGGCCGCCGCTTCTGCTGCTCCCGTGAAGGTGACGATTCCTGCGGTACGGAGTTGCTGGAGGGCCCTGCTGATGACGGCGCCCGGGACGACGTTCGGGCCAGCCGTTGATCACCGTGATGTGGGTGGTGACGGTGAAGCGTACGGCGCGTTTGTCGTAGCGGGTGGCGAAGGCTCGATGGTGTTTGAGCTTGTTGCTTCCAGCATTCGACCGCGTGCCGGTCCCGGAAGATGGCCGGGTCGAACGCGGCTGGGCGCCCTGACCAGCGTTATCAGCACTGGACGCGACAGACGTCCTGAGCTTGGGGCGAGGAGGCCGCGCCCGGCTCTCGACGGCGCTTGAAGGTTGGACGGTAACGGCGCGCCGAAACTGCTCAGTTTTCCGTCGACACCGGCGAGACCGTGAGGACGAACAGTCGCAGGGGCATGACCGGATCGGTGGGCAGCGGAGCTTGGGCAACGGGAAACATGGCGCCGACAAGCCAGGCCTGGCAGAGAATCGCGCAGGAAGGAACCATCTCAGATTCAAGATCTGACGCCGCGGGCGTCTGGGGGCATTACGGTTAGTTACGGCTCATGTGGAGCCAGGGCTCGCCGAACGGCGGGTTATCCATTGGAAGGGGAATCACATGGGTCAACGATCCATGGGCAAACGCGCGGTCGCTGCGCTCACCGCATTGGGGCTCGCCTTCACCGCACTCGTGGCGGGCAGCAACACCGCACAGGCTTTCGCCGATGAGACGATCACGTTGGAACACGTGTCCACCACGAACACTGAAGCTTGGTTGGGAAGACTTGACCTGACCGCGGGCCGCCTCGACTATCGGGTTATCCGGCCCGCGGTGGGAGTCAGCGCCGAGTTCTGGGCGCGTTCCATCGGTTCGGGAACCGCCACCACGACGCCCTACCCGGTTCGCGGAACTCTTCTCCAGATCCGCGCCAGTATGACCAAGCTGGCATCAGCTGCGCGTTCGGCCAAGCCGACATCTGCCACCAACCATGAGCTCACGCTCTACGACCAGGGAAAGCAGACCGGAGCTGTCGCCAACCTGCCCGAGCGTGCCCACAAAGTCCTGTTGTCGGGCCCGTACCTGCTGGTCGGCACGACCGTCTTCTCGCATCAGGGCGAGCAGCTCAAGACGGGCGTCGAGGCGATCTTCGGCTCCCGTGCGGTGGTGTGGGCTGCGGATGGCAGTGCCGTCACGGTGGAGGACCTCGCTGACCCGGCCGCCCCGAAACTCAGCGTGCCGAAGCCGGCCGGACTCGGCGCGTACGGATGGGACGTCGTAGGTCTTTATGGGGACTGGCTGGCTACCAGCGAACGGCGCCTCGTCGCCGTCCCGGGGACGACGTACACCGAATCGGATTGGACCCTCGTCGCGCAGAACCTCGTGACGGAGCAGCGCGTGGTGCAACAGGTCGGGACTATGGGTTACAAGGCGTACACCTCTGAGATGGGCGACGGGTTCATCCAGAACCAGGGTGGCATCTGGCGGTTCTCCGACAACCAGATCGTCGACGTGACCGGCACGAATTTCGAGGCATGGTCGGGGTTCTCGACCGACCTCGATAAGCGCCTCGTGATGCAGCCCAACGGCGCGCCTGAGAACGAAGTCGTCCTGAAGACCATGCCCGGCGTGGGCCTGTCGGCCGCACGCGTGTTGGGTGTCGTGAACGCGTCCGGCAGCATCGACCCTTCCAACCCCTCCATGTGGACCCCGCAGATCGACGCGACCAAGGCGCTCGCCGCCGGAAGTATCGTGATCAAGGACGGCAGCGGTGCGGTCGTCAGGACGATCGCCACGCCCGCAGTAGCAGACGGCTCGATTCGCGGCGTGGGTTGGGACGGCAAGGACACCGACGGCGCTTGGGTGAAGGCGGGTACCTACCGGTGGACGTTCGTCGCTGATAGCGCCGACGGCACCGGCCCGGTCAAGGCCGTGGACGGCTCGACCCCTGTCACGGGCCTTGTCGACGCCACCGGTAGGAGTGCGAGCTTCTTGGATGTGCCCCCAGGGACGCAGTTCTTCGACCAGATTGAATGGTTGGCCGGCAAGGGCATCTCGACCGGCTGGGACGTGGCGGGCGGCAAGGAGTTCCGACCCCTGAACTCGGTCAATCGCGATGCGATGGCTGCGTTCATGTACCGCTACGCCGGATCCCCGTCCTACACGCCACCTGCTACGTCGCCGTTTGTGGACCTGACTCCTGCGACGCAGTTCTACAAGGAGATCTGCTGGCTTGCGGAGCAGAAGATCACGACCGGCTGGGAGGTTCCGGGCGGTAGGGAGTTCCGGCCGGTGCAGCCGGTGAACCGCGACGCGATGGCGGCGTTCATGTACCGGTTCGCCAAGGTGACCGGGTATACGGCTCCTGCCACGCCTGCCTTCCTCGACGTGGCTACTGGTAACCAGTTCTACACAGAGATCAGTTGGCTGGCCGCCAACGGCATCTCGACTGGCTGGGATGTCAACGGGGGTAAGGAATTCCGGCCCGTGCAGCCCGTCAACCGGGACGCCATGGCCGCGTTCATGTACCGCCTGAACGGAATCGTCCCGGCAGCCTGACCTGCGGTTGGCAGCGCCAACGTGCTGGACGCCCCCGCCCCGACCTCGGGACGGGGGCGTCTCGCGCAGCTACCGGGAACAAGGCGTGAGACGCTGCCTTGTCCGAGGGACTCACACCAGGCGGCGGAGTTCGCCGGCCAGGGAGGCGGCGGGTTCGGCCATGACGCGCCGCCATCGCATCACGATTCACCGGCTGCACCGGCTGCACCGGCCGATAATGTCCCCGGACTCCCGCGGCGTCAGATCTCGAGTCGTGGTTCACTTCCTGCATGCCGCGATCCTCTGCCACGCCCGCCAAGGTCGTCGCGTTCGCCTGGCTTGTCGGCGCAGTGCTTCCCGTTGCCCAAGCCCCGCTGCCCACCGATCCGGTCATGCCCCTGCGACTGTTCGTCCTCACGGGTCTCGCCGGGCTCGGCCTCCTCGCCCCAGCCTCAGGACGCCTGTCGCGTCCAGTGCTGATAACGCTGGTCGCGGGACTCGCTGCCTTCGTGCTGGCGGCGGCGACCAGCGCCACGCCCCTCATAGCCTTGGTGGGCCGCTACCCGCGCTACGAAGGCCTGCCGATGGTTGCCCTTTATGCCGCGCTGGTTGTGTTTGGCGCACGCCTGTTCGGACCCGACTCCTCGACCGCCCGCCGGCAATTTGCCATGGCCCTCTCCGCGTCGACCGCGTTGCAGGCGATGGTGTCGATCTACCAAGTCGTCACCTCCCCGACCGAGCGAGTAACCGGCCTGCTCGGCAACTCGACCACCCTGGGGACGTGGGGTGTCCTGGTTCTGGCTGTCCTCGGCTGGCAGGCCCTTCGTCGACGAACCTGGTGGCTGATGGCTGGCACGACGTCCGGTCTCTTGCTCGTCGTACTGTCGGCATCCCGCGGCGCTCAGCTGGCAGCGACTGTCGTTCTGGCCGTCTCACTGGCATTGCGTTGGCGGACCGCCCCGCGTCCTGTCTGGTGGCCTCCACTCGTCGCCGCGGCTCTCCTCGCAGTAGCGGTCCTCGCGCTGCCCACGACGAGGGCACGCCTCACCGGCGGCACACCGTTCGCCGAAGCAACGGCGAACGGGCGCCTCCTCCTGTGGGAGGAGTCCCTTCACCTGATCTCCTCGCGCCCCCTCACCGGCGCTGGACCGTCGCGCTTCGTCGATGAGATCGGCGCCTTCCATGACACACGCTGGGCGGCCGCCGTCGGTCCCTACGCACCGCCTGACTCTCCCCACAACCTCCTCCTGCAGGTGGCCGCATCCGCGGGCCTCCTCGGGCTGCTAGCCGTGGCTGCCCTCGCGGCCGCCACCTTCGTGACGTTGTGGCGCCGCGGCCCCGTGGACGCCTGGACATCTGGGGCGGTTGCTGGGTGCATCGGTGTGATGGGCTGCTATGCAACCGCGTTCACAGACCCGGTCACCACCAGCACGGCCTGCGTCCTGCTCGGGAGCGCTGTTGCGGTCAAGGGCGCAGGGACGCCGTGCCCCCCACCCGGGCGCCGAGTGGCGGCCATGGTCGTCCTGACACTCGGAGGAGCGGCAGCCATCAGCATGACCGCATCCGAGGCCGACTACAGCGCCACCTTGGGCTCGAGGGACCCCGCACAACAAATCGTGCGCGCCGTCGCCTGGCGGCCATACGACCCCGACCTGAGACGCCGGGTTGCCTACACGGCCAATCGGCTCGTCGAGCAAGGCCTTCTAGCGCCCGACTGGGTGCTCCGATTCACTGACGGCATTTGTGATCCCCTGCCGAGGTCTGTCGAGTGCCTTCACGTTCGTGCTGACGCTCTTGACCTGTCCGGACGGTATGACGACGCTCTTACGGTGCTCGCCTCTGCGGTTCGTCACGACCCCACGAACGTGGACACCATCCTCAAGCAGGGCATCGCCCAAGCCGGACGCCGTGACTTCCGCGCCGCGGAAGCGTCGTTCAAGCGTGCCGCCGAACTCCGCCCCACTGCCCCCGAGCCGTGGCAGGACCTAGCCCGGTTGTACGACCTGCAGGGTCGCACCGCCGACGCCGCGGCAGCCCGCGACCGCGCCCTTCAAGCTCGCTGAATCCGGGGCTTGAGGTGGCGGTGTTCGAGCCACTGGTCGGCCTAGGAGCCGAAGGTGGGTAGGCGTTCCTTGGGTGGGGGAGCGGGCTTCCAGCGCGCCTCGGTGATGGCCGCGGACTGCATCGCCAGCCAAGTCTGCGCCTCGCCCTTGGTGTCGAAGGTGGTGGGCGCTCGATGTTCCTGGCCGTCGGGGCTGGTGTAGCGTGCTTGGAAGCGGCCGGAGGGCAACTTCCGAACGCTACCGAACCGCTGTCGGGTACCGCGTGTGTTTCCTCCACCAGTGTGTTCTTCGGGTTCAGGATCTGGCACGCTGACTGGCGTGGCTTGTTCGGCGTGGTGCTCCATGAACCGCCCCGGGTGTCGTGGAGGGTCTGATTCAACGGAAGGATGCAGGGTCAGACCATGCCAGCACCGAGGAAGTATCCCCAGGAGTTGAGGGACCGCGCGATCCGTCTGGTTCAGGAGGCGCGCCAGGAGGAGCCGGAGTTGTCGGTCACCGCGACGGTGACCCGGATCGGCGCCAAGATCGGCGTGAACCCCGACACCCTGCGCGGGTGGGTGAAGCAGGCCGACATCGATGCGGGGAAGCGTCCCGGCACGACCACCGATGACGGGAAGCGGATCAAGGAACTTGAGCGGGAGAACCGCGAGTTGAAGCGGGCGAACGAGATCTTGTTGGCGGCGTCGAGTTATGTGGGTGATGTCTGTCAAGCGGGGGTTTGATCGAGGCGTTCGAGGAGGTTGGTGTAGACCTCGGCGCGGCGGGTTTGGCCTTTGGCGCAGGCGTCGTCGCGTTGGGCTTGCAGGGTGGGGCGGTGTTCGATGGTGGTGAAGAACATGGTGCAGGACTCGCAGATGGTTTCGTAGCGGCAGTCGAGCTCGATCGGGCGGGCGCAGTAGCCGTTGCCGAGTAGACGCTTGCTTACCTCAGCGTGCAGGCTGGTCATGGCTGGTCCGGCCGCGTCGGCGGGTAGGCGCACACCTGTTGCGCGCTTGGTGCCGGTGGCGCTCTTTGCGACATCTGTCGTGGTGGGTGTGGTCGTGGCGTAGAGGGACTCGATCTTGCGGGTGACGTTGAAGTATTGGTCGGCGACGGTGCGGTCCCCGATCCGGGCGTAGACCATGGTCATGGACAGGTCAGCGTGTCCGAGCAGAGCGGCGATGGCTTCCAGGCTCATGCCGCGGTTGATGGCTTGGGTGGCAAGGGTGTGACGCAGTTGGTGGGGGTGGACGTGGCCGAGCCCGGCACCGGATGCGGCCTTCGCGACGGCCTTGTCGATGCGGGTCGGTGGGATCGGGCGGCCCCGGTCGAGTAGGAGCAGGTCGCTGGCCTGCCAGTCGGGACGGTCGGCGAGCCAGTCGTCGATCAGGGTCTTCAGCTGCGGGTCCAAGGGGATGTACCGGTCGTTGTGGAGCTTGCCGATGGGGGTGCGCAGCCAATAGCCGGTGCCGATCTGGACGACGGCGTCGATGGTGAGGCCGAGCAGTTCACCGCGCCGCATCCCGGTACGGGCCAGGGTCTGCACGATGAGCCGGTCGAGTCGGTTCGGCAGTGCTCGGGCGGCAGCCATGAACGCGGCTGCCTGGGCGTCGTCGAGGAACTTCGGAAGTGGCTTGTCCAGGCGGGGACGGTCGTCGCGGTACACGGGTACCCGGGCGGGGACGTCGTCGTAGCCCCACTCGATGATCCGGGTGAAGAACGAGCGCAGGTGGCCCATGCGCATGGCCAGGGTCGTCTTGGTCAGCGGCTTGCCTCGGTGTCCCGGCCGTGCTGCGAGCCAGGTCTTGTAGCCCTCGACGTGTGCGCGATCGATGTCCGCGACCCGCACCACCAGGTGAACGTCGCCGTCGCCGCCGGGATCGGTGCCGTGCTGGTCGGCGCTGTGGTGGTGGATGAGGTAACCGGCGAACTGGCGGAGCGTGGTGTCGAACAAGGTGACCGACGCCGGGCGTAGTGACAGGGAGCATTGATGCAGGTAGCGACGCATTGTTGCGGTCATGACCGGGGCGTGGGCTTCGAGGTGGTCCCAGTCGACTTCGGCGACGGGCCGGTGAATCCAGCGTCGTCGCTTGTCCGGGGAGGGTGCTTGGCCACGGTGATGCATGAGCGCGTCGAGCCCGAACAGTGGGGTGGACAGTGACTTGTGCGGGATGGCGTCCTTGCCTGCGGTCACGGACTCGAAGAACACTGTTCGTGCCCGCTGGTAGGCGGCGGGGGTGAGCGCGTCGGGACCCGTACCGGCGATCACGGCAATGCGGGACAGGTGGGTCCACATGCGGCCGATCTCTTTGTCGCAGAACCCGAGCTGAGCGGCCTGGCCGTTGAACCGGTCGTACTGGTCGGGATAGGCGGTACGCAGGTAGACGCCCCAGCGGCATCCAGACCCCGTCACGAAGGCAGGATCGACACACAGGCCAGTCGCCACAGCAGCGTGGGCGGCAAACGACATGACCTCGCTTCGTACGGCCCGCCGGGTCATGACGTCGGCCGCGTTCCAAGCGGCAAGAGTGGTGAAACGCCGGTCGAACCCAGCCACGCCCTGGCGGCGGGTCTGGCGGGCTGCGGGCGTCGCGCCGGCCGCGATGTACGCGTCCGCGAACCAGCGCAGCACGTCGACCGCCTCAGCCACAGCACGGTCCGGCGATGACGTCGGCGCCGGGGACGCACTCACTGGGCCTGTAGAGGGGGTCACGACACCGCTCCGTTGTTGTCGTAGATGTCGGCGAGCACGGTCATGGCGTCGCGATACTGGTCGGCGAGCCAGTCGTTGGACAAGTGCAGGTAAAGGCGAGTCGTGTCGAGGTTCGCGTGCCCCGCCTGGGCCTGGATTGCTTCCAGGCTCATCCCAGCCTCACGCAGGCGAGTGAAGCACGTATGACGCAACTCGTGGCACGTCGCATGAGCGAGCCCGGCTCGGCGGCGGGCTCCGGCGAGGACCTCGTCAAGCCCCGCCGCCGTGAGCGGACGACCCCGGTTGGGGCCCTTCAACACCACGAACACGCGCTCGCCGTCGCCGTCGCGTGGCCGCTCGAGGGACAGGTAGGCGTGTAGGTGAGTGAAGAACAACGGATCGACCGGGACGATCCGTTCGTGACCGCCCTTGCCCGCACAGATGAACACGCGCTGGTCGCCTGGCTGGATATCGGTGAACCGCACGCCGAGGACTTCGCAACGCCGTAGCCCGGCGCGCAGCATGAGCGTGACCATCGCCAGGTCCCGTTGCGTGCGCAGCGCGTTCGTCAGCGCGACGGCCTCACCCGGAGCGAGGATGCGCGGCAGACGCTTCGGGGCCCGGACCAGCGGTGCCCCTCGCAGCGACCGTGTCCTAGGGGTGATCGATCGCGGGACGGGCTGGCGCTCGCACACGCCACGCGCGATGAGGTAGTCGAACAACGAGGTCACCGTCGCCAACCGGCGCTTGATCGTGGAGGCCGCCAACCCCTGCTCGCCATCGGACAGGCGCACCACGTTCCCACCACGTCGTGGCTGGCGTTGTGCCTCGATGAACGCCAACACGTCCGCAGTCCCCACGGCCAGCGGCCGCTTACCCACCACGGTAAAGAAGACCTTCAAGTCGAAAGCCTGCGCCGTCACCGAGTTCGGACGCAGCCGCGCCGCAGTGAACCGCAGATACTCATCCAACAGCGCGTCACCCAACTCGGGAGCGGCGCCGCGCGAGCGGGCAAGGACAGGCACGAACAACTCCATCAACAGCTCCAGCCACGAGAACGACGACCACATCGTCGACCCCGTCACGAACCGCCATCCACCCGGAGTCGAGATCACCTACATATCAAGCC
>NZ_JCAKNE010000052.1:0-14149 GCF_059515965.1 Propioniciclava sp. LT432
CAACTCAACCGCGCCCTTCACACCGTCGCCCTCAGCCGACTCCGGATCCATGAACCGACCAAGGCCTACGCCGCCCGGCGCACCCAAGAGGGCAAGAGTGCCCGCGACATCAAACGCTGCCTGAAACGAGCCATCGCCCGAGAGGTCTACCGACTCATGAACACCCACGCCGCCGCCGTCGCAAGGAGCCTGCCCATGACCGCTTGACAGACATAGAAGCATCCTGGCCACCGGCCTTGGCATCGCGGCCGCGAATCACGGCCACCGGGTGCTGTTCGCGACCGCGACCGAGTGGGTCACCCGACTCACCGACGCCCACCGCGCCGGACGACTACCCCAGGAACTCACCCGGCTGCGGCGCTACGGGCTGATCATCGTCGACGAGGTCGGCTACCTGCCCTTCGAGCAGGACGCCGCGAACCTGTTCTTCCAGCTCGTGTCCAGCCGCTACGAACACGCCTCACTCATCCTCACGTCCAACTTGCCCTTCAGCGGCTGGGGCGGCGTATTCGGCGACCAGGCCGTCGCCGCCGCGATGATCGACAGGGTCGTCCACCACGCCGACGTCCTCACCCTGAAGGGCGCCAGCTACCGGCTACGCAACCGCGGGATCGACACCCTGCCCAGCATCAGAACCCAAGACGCGGCAGACTAGGACTCGACGAACCGGTGGCCTCGTTTTCGAACGTCGGATCGGCCTCATATTCGAGCGTTGTCGACAAACGGTCCCACCGAGGCCCTCAACGGCCGCCTCGAACACCTCCGCGGATCGGCACTCGGCTTCCGGAACCTCACCAACTACATCGCCAGATCACTGCTCGAGACCGGCGGATTCAGACCCCGATTACACCCTGGATTGTGATGAGCCCCTTTGACAAGCCTTTGGGCTTGCGGCATTTCGCCAAGTCATTGCCACCATCTGGGTCCACCTGTTGCCGACTGGTCGAAGCAGCGAGAACCCCCTCCTCACGACGGGTGATCATCGCCGAAGTCGGGGTGGATATGTCCCGGCTCCCGACCGCGGTGCATCTGTGCTCCTGGGCCAAGTTCGCACCGGGTGTAAAGGAATCCGCCGGACGGAAGAAGGGCAACGGGGCCACCGGGCACGGCAACCGGTATCTGGCCGCCCCGCTCGGCGAGGCCGACAACTCGGCGGGCAGGACCGACACCTTCCTCGGGGAACGCTACCGACGCATCGCCCGAAGACGTGGCAGCCGGATAGGCCCTCGTCGCCGTCGGCCGCTCCATCCTGGTCATCATCTGGCACCTCCTGCGTGACCCCGACGCGAACCTCGCCTGCACCGAAAAAAGGCCGCCGTAAACGATCAACACCAATGAATACAATGCTGAGGATCGTCGCTGGGGCTTCCACCTGGCATCAGCGAGCCCGATGTGGTGCACGCGCTTCGACCCTGCCCGGCAGGACCAGACGACCTACACGGAGGCCGCGCCCGCTGTCTGTCTTAGCGTCAAGCGAAGTAACAGCAGTCCGAGCGGCTTGGACACGCGGGGGGATCGCCGGCTCAAGCGGAAAGTGGTCCTCGGTATCGGCATCATCACGACCGTGGGGACCCCGTGGGGAATGAGCCCCACCAACCAGGCAAGAAGCCTGTCCCCGACGGCACTCGGGACCGCGTCCCCGGGTGTCACCCGTTGCCAAAGGCGAACCAGCACCCAGAGACAGGGATCGGCGAGAGGCTTTCACCTCCCGCCGATTCACTGTATTTCCCCTAGCCAAAGGCACTTTTGTGCGCGAGAGAGGAGTTGAAGCTCTCTTCTGTCAGCCGATAATGACCCCCTGACAAGGCTTTATGCGGATCGATTGGCACTTCGTCACCTTGCCGTGGGGAATACGTGGGGAATGGTTCTGAACCTTGGACCCGGGGCGGAACACGCGTCCAAGGCTGCCCCTCAGCATAGGCGGACACGAGAAGGTCGCTGGCGACATGTGCGCGGTTCATCGCAGGGCTACCACCCCGTCCGTGGTCGGACCGCAGAAGACCGGAGCGGCGCTTCTCGCATTGCATCGCGGCCTCCCGTCATGGGCCCAGACAAGCCTGTCACCGCCCATAACGGGTGCCGACTGCAGCCGGTGGACAGCGACGGTCGCCTCGGGTCCCACACCGTGCCCTCTATGGCACCTGACCCCACAGGGCTGTCCGTGAGCAAGACGTGCCGCTCGCTGGCGTTTTGTCTGCCTTCGCCGGCCTGGCCAAGGCGATGACCGCAGATGCGACCTGCGGACGCCGGCGTAGGGAGGAGTCATGCGCTAGAAGGCCCCCTTTCGCCCTGCGGAGCCGCCTGACGCGTCGCAGCCCTCTCTTCGAGTGGCTCAGAGCTGGTCGAGCAACTCGGCCACTGACGAGACGACCTGGTCCGGTCGGAAGGGGTACGTCTCCACGTCGGCCATCGTCGTCAAGCCGCTGAGCACCAGCACCGTGTGCAGCCCGGCCTCCATACCGGCCACGATGTCGGTGTCCATCCGGTCCCCGATCATCGCTGTGGTCTCAGAGTGGGCCGCGATGCGGTTCATCGCGGACCGGAACATCATGGGGTTGGGCTTACCGACCACGTAGGGCTTGCGTTTCGTGGCCTCGGTGATCATCGCTGCCACCGCCCCGGTGGCGGCGACGACGCCGTCGGCCGACGGCCCCGTGGCGTCAGGGTTGGTGACGATGTAACGCGCCCCCGCCAGCACCAGTCTGATGGCCCTGGTGACCGCCTCGAACGAGTAGTTGCGTGTCTCGCCGAGCACGACGTAGTCGGGGTCGACATCGGTGAGGACGAAGCCGGCGTCGTGGAGGGCGGTGGTGAGCCCCACCTCCCCGATGACGAAGGCGGTCTTCTTCCCGGGTTGACCGGCCAGGAAGGCAGCGGTCGCCATCGCGGAGGTCCACAGGTTCTCCTCCGGGACGTGCAATCCCGCGCGCTCGAGCCGTGCCGCCAGGTCTCGCGGGGTCCAGGTGGAGTTGTTCGTGAGCACCAGGAAGCGCCGAGACGTCGCCAGCCAGCCGTCGATGAGCTCGACGGCTCCGGGCAGGGCGTGGTCTTCGTGCACCAGCACCCCGTCCATGTCCGTGAGCCAGCACTCGATGTCGTGAGGGGTCCGTGCCGCCTCGGTCATGGCGTCACCGCGCCCAGGCCGTAGGCCTGGTGTACGAGGACGATGGGGTGCACGGTGCGCACGCCGGTGGAGTTCTCGATCTGCCAGCGGCAGGTCTCGGTGTCGCAGGCCGCGAGGCCCTGCTCGGTGTGTTTCACCATGTCGAACAGCGGCTTGCCGACGGCCTGGGCGATGTCGTACTTCTCCTTCTTGAGGCCGTAGGTACCCGCGATGCCGCAGCAGGTGGCGTTGCTGTCGACCACCTCGAGCCCGGGGATCAGCCGCAGCAGGTCGAAGGCCGGCGTCCCGATGCCCTGGCTCTTCAGCTGGCAGGGGGCGTGGTAGGGCAGTCGCTGGTTGATCGGCCGGAAGTCGGTGGGCAGCTCGCCGGCCTCGTGCAGTTCCATGAGGAACTCCGAGATCTCCCGGATCCGCGTCCCGACGTCGGCCAGTTCGCTGTCGTCCAAGCCGAGGATCTCGTGGGCCTCGTGCTTGAGCATGCCGGTGCAGCTGCCCGCGGTGCTGACGATCGTCAGGTCGGTGCCGGCGGAGCGCAGCGCCTTCACCAGGGCGCGAACCGACTTCGTCGCCTGTTCGAACAGGCCGTTGCTCTGCTCGGCGAGGCCGCAGCAGCCCTGCTCGGGCACGAGCACCTCGAAGCCGAGGTGCTCCAGCACCTCGATGGCCTTCTTCGCGGCGTCCACCTCGAAGTAGCCGCCGGCGCAGCCGTGGAAGTAGACCAGCGCTCCACGGGTGGGGGCCTTGGTCGGGGCGGGCCGCTTCTTCAGCCACGTGCGCAACGACTGGGTGCGCGCGGTGGGCATCGGGGCGTCGCGGTGGACGCCGACGACCTTCTCCATGGCGAAGCGGGCGAGCTTGTTGTCGAGGACGGCGTTGGCGATCGGTGCGACCGGCGTCATCGCCTGGCCCATGAGGACGGTCTGGGTGATGATCCGATCCCGGAGCGGGACGCCGTGTTCGGCCTTCATGACGGCCCGGGCCAGCGAGTTGAGTTCGGCCACGTTCACGCCTTGGGGACACACGACGCTGCAGGTGCCGCAGCTGGAGCAGTAGTCGACCGAGTGGTCGACGGAGTCACCGTCGCGGAACCGCTCGGCCTGCGGGCCCACGAACTTCGGCCCCGAGAACAGGGGCGTGACGGCCGCGACCGGGCAGCTCGTCTCGCAGATCGTGCACTTGACGCACTGGTCGAGGCTCATGCGGTTGAGCTCGTTGTTGAGCCGCTCGCGCAGGTGCTGGGCCCGCTCGGCCCTGGACTTCTCGCTCATCGTGTTCCTCCGGTGATGTGGTCGGCGGCCCGGACGGCCGTGGCGACGGCGATCCCGTCTCCCGACTTCTCGCGCCAGCGCTCGGCGCCGGCGATGAGGCCGCCGGCCACGTACAGGTTGGGGTGGACGGCCGCACCGGCGGCGTCCGCAGGTCGGCCGGCGGCGTCGGTGCGGACGCCGACGGCGAAGAGGGGGTGGGGCCCCCAGTAGGTGGCCGGGATCAGCGGCCCCGCGTCGGTGGCGGTCAGGGGCAGTCCGAACACCGGTTCCGAGATCGCACCGAAGGAATCCACCTCCAGTGCACCGCTCTCGAACCCGCCCGGGGCGTACACGAACGCGTCGGCCCGCAGCTGGCGCGGGCCGCCGGCGGCGGCCAGGGTGACGGACGCCACGGCGTCCGCCTCCAGGGTGCGGCCGACGATCCGGCTGCCGGTGACGATCCGAACGCCGGCGGCGCGCACCAGCGCGAGCAGCGCCTCGTACAGCCTCAGTCCCGGCACGGAGGGGGGCGGGAGGGGAATCTCGCACACGTCGCGTCCGACCACCTCGGCGACCTGCCGCCACACCCCGCTGCGCCGCACGCCCAGCACGGCGGGCAGGGCCACGACGTCGCCGGGACCGGCAGCGGCGGCGACCGCGCGGGCGAACCGGGCCGCGAAGGCCTCCTCGTCGAGGGCGCGGGCGTAGGTGAGGGGGCTGGGGTCGGCCTCCCCCGGGCGGGCGGGCAGGTCGACCCACGCCGCACTCGCCGCGAGCGCTCCGCCGTCGGGGGCGGTGCTGCGGGCCAGGTTGCCGGCCACCAGGTCGGCGGGGAAGTCCTTCAGCTGCCGGACGCCGACGACCGCGTAGCTGCGTCCCCCGATCGCATCCCCGGCCACCATCGACGGCTGCGCCAAGGCTGTGGGCCGCAGGGCGCCGACCGCCGTGGGCAGGTGGAGGTTGCGGGCGGGGTCACCCACGAGCAGGTCGGGCCCGAGGGCCCCGGCCAGCCATGCGGCGGCCGCGCCCACGGCGTCCGAGCCGAGGGGTGCGTAGGGGTGGTCGGCCGGGACGTCGCGGACCGCCTCGAGCGGGTGTTCGACCCGGTGGGGTGCGTAGCCGAGGATGTCGATGGTGCCCTGGGAGAGCTGGAGGCCTCCGGGGCCCTTGGTGACGAGCGTCACCGACTGTCCGGCGCGCGCGAGCCGCAGGGCCGCGGTGAGGCCGGCGAGTCCGGCACCGATCACGACGACGTCGCTCATCGCAGCACCTCCTGCTCGGGTTCGGGCAGGTGCTCGACGTCGAGCGTGCCTGCGAAGATCCAGTGGTCCAGGGCGGTCTGCCGCACCTGTGGCCCGTAGAGGATGGGCCACAGCCCGATCCACCGGTGTTTGAGGAACAGCCGCAACAGGCCGGTCGCGCGCTCGGCGTCCGCGACCTGCTCGGAGCAGGCGATCCCGGCCGCCCGCGCGGCACAGAAACCGCCCTGGCACGGGCCCATCCCGAGACGGAGCTGGCGACGGAGGTCGTCGAGGGTCGCATTGGGTTGCGCGTGCAGGGCGTCGACGAGCATCGAGCGGCTCATCAGCTCGCACTCGCAGACGATCGGGTCGTCGAGCCGGTCCGCCTCGCGCTCCTCGAGCCGGTGGGTCACGGCGTAGAGTCGCCGGTCCTCGCTACCCGGGATCACCTCGTCGGCGGTGCGGCAGGGGCGGGTCTCGCCGAGCTGGTCGCCCATGGCATCGACGATGTGCTCGGCCATGAGCCGGTACGTGGTCAGCTTGCCGCCGCCGATGGTGAGCATGCCCGACAGCCCGTCGCGCTCGGAATGGTCGATGACCGCCATGCCGCGGCTCATGTTCCGGGTGTCGTGGGCGGCGACCCGGTCGTCCTTGATCAGGGGCCGCGAGCCCGACCAGGCGTGCAGCGCACGCGCCGTCCGGAAGCCGGGGATCATCGCCTCGCCGGCGTCCAGCATCTGCTGCACCTCGTCGCGTGGGATCGGCAGGTGGTCCGGGTCGGACTCGTGGATGTCGGTGGTGCCGATGATCGACACCGTGTGCACCGGTACGAGGATGTCGCCGTCCGTGGGGTAGACGCAGCGATTGATGACCGTGTTCACGATCCGGTGGTTCATCGCGATCATGATCCCGCGGCCCGCCACCACCTCCACCTCACGGGCGCCGGCCATCGCCGCGATCTGGCCCGCCCACGGACCGGCGCAGTTCAGCACGAACGAGCACTCGATGCGGACGTCCTCCCCGCCCTTCTCGTCGCGGCACAGCACGGCCGACACCCGGCCGCCCTCGCGCTCGATGCGCGTGACGCGGTGGTAGGTGAGCACCTTGGCCCCGTGGGCCATGGCCGAACGCGCCGCCCCCCAGACCAGCTGCCAGCCGTCGACCGAACCGTCAGCCACCTCGATGGCCCGCTGGATGCCCGGATGGAGGCGCGGCTCGCGGCGGAGCGCCTCGGCCACGCTGATCTCTGTCGCGGGGACGCCGGTCTTCGCAGCGCCGGCCAGGAACTGGTCGGCGTAGGACGGGTCGTCCCCGGGCAGCGTCACGAAGAAGCCACCGGTGTCCTCGATCGCGGACGCCTGGATGCGCTTGAGGATCACGTTCTCGTCGGCGCACTCCGTCGCCGACTGCGGATCGCTCACCACGTACCGGCCACCCGAGTGCAGCAGACCGTGGAACCGGCCGGTCGTGCCCTGCCCGAGGTCGACCCGCTCCACCAGCACCGCGCGGTAGCCGCGCATCGCGACGTCGCGGACGACACCCAGTCCGGTCGAGCCGCCGCCGATCACGACGACGTCGGTGTCGAGACGCTTCACTGTGTCCCCCTTCCAGGCACCGGCCCCGCCGCCGGTCTACGCTCACCTTCCAACGAGGGGGAGGGGCCCGCAAGCAAACCGGGGGAAACTGCGCAAGCATGCACGTCCGCACGCCGATGCTGCGCGAGCGTGCATCACAGGCGGTTGAGGACCGCCTTGGCCGTCGAGTCGTCGCAGACGAGGTCGGTGGCCACGCCCGCCCGCAGCGCCCCGAGCGTGGCCTGGGCCCGTTGCGGGTCGGCGACGACGCAGACGCGGCGTCCGATGGCCTGGAGTTGGGACGGCGTCGGGCCGGTGGCCCGCCGGTTGAGTTCGATGTCCTCCCACGTGCCGTCCTCCCGCAGGAGCACCGTGCACACGTCTCCGACCGCCCCCTCCTGGACGATCTTCGCCAGGTCGGCGGGCTCGATGTACCCGGCGGAGTAGACGTGCGACCGGACGCGGCCCCGCAGCGACCCGACCCCGAAGACGGCGAGGTCGAGGCGGTCGATCTCGGCGAGCACCGACTGCACCGACCGCTCGCGCCACATCCACTCCTTCGACTCCAGGTGGTCGAAGAACGCGGGGACGGGGAAGTGGACGACGCGTCCGCCGTAGGCCTCGGCGACGGTCTGCAGGATCGACCCCACGTACGGGATGGCCGTGTCCCCTGCGTGCGCGCTGCCGTTGAGTTGCACGACGCGGACGCCGCCGAGCCGGCGCGGCTCGAGGTGCCGGGCCACGAGGCTCACCGTGACGCCCCACGCGATGCCGATGCCGGTGTCGTCGCCGACGAGTGAGCTGACGAGCGTGCCGGCCCGCCGCGTCACCTGGTCGAAGCGTCGGGCGGGGGACGCCGCGTCGCCCACCGTCACCAGGTGCACCCGCACGCCGAACTCGTCGGCCAACTCGAGCGCGAGCGGCGACCGGGACCCCTGGTGCCCGGCGAGGGAGATCCGCACGATCCCCTCTTCGCGGGCCCGCGCGAGCAGCCGCGACACCGTCGAGCGGGACACGCCCATCGCGTGGGCGATGGACTCCATCGTCTCCCCGTGGACGTAATGCCGCAGGGCCGCGTCGTAGATCTCCTCGTAGCGGTCGTGCACGCGATACACCTCTCCCTGCACGTCTGTGCAAGCCCGAATGCGCCCGACTGTACCCGTCCAATGATGGTCTGACGCCCCTCTGGGTCCCGCGAGAACACGAATGGCACCAGGGTTGGTGCCGGAAGGGGGAATGGACACCGTGTCCCTTGCCACTATTTTCCTCTCCGAGACGGTGGGCACCGCCATGCTCCTCCTGCTCGGTGCCGGCGTCGTCGCCAGCAACCTGCTCCCCAAGAGCAAGGGGCAGGGCTCCGGCTTCCTGTACGTCAACTGGGGGTGGGGCATCGCGGTCTTCGCGGGCGTCCTCGTCTCCTACAAGTCGGGCGGTCACCTGAACCCCGCCGTCACCCTCGGCCTCGTCGCCAGCGGCGCCAAGGAGTTCGTCCCCGGCATCGCGGTCGACGCCATGTCGATCATCACCTACATCGCGGCCCAGCTGCTGGGCGCCTTCATCGGCGCCGTGCTCGCCTACCTCGCCTACAAGCGGCAGTTCGACCAGGACGCCGACCCGGCGCTCAAGCTGGGCGTCTTCTCGACCGGCCCCGAGGTGCGCGACCCGATCTGGAACACCGTCACCGAGATCCTGGGCACCTTCGTGCTCGTCTTCGTCGTGCTGGCCGCGGGCCACTGGGGCGACTCGGCCACCAGCACCCCGGCCGGCCTCGGCTGGCTCGGCGCGCTGGGCGTGGCCCTGCTGGTCGTCGGCATCGGCATCTCGCTCGGTGGCCCGACCGGGTACGCCATCAACCCCGCGCGTGACCTCGGCCCCCGCATCGCGCACGCGGTGCTGCCGATCCCCGGCAAGGGCAGCTCCGACTGGGGCTACTCCTGGGTTCCCGTCGTCGGCCCGATCATCGGTGGCGTCCTCGCCGGCGTCCTCGCCGGTGTCCTGCTGCCCGCCTGATCCGTTCCTGACCCGTCAGCAAAAGGAGAAACATGTCAGACACCATGTACGTGATGGCCATCGACCAGGGGACCACGAGTACCCGGGCCATCATCTTCGACCACAGCGGTCGCAGCATCGCCAGCGGGCAGAAGGAGCACGAGCAGATCTTCCCGCGGGCCGGCTGGGTCGAGCACGACCCGAAGGAGGTGTGGGCCAACACCCGCGAGGTCGTGGGCCAGGCGCTGTCGGCGGCCAACATCAACCGCCACCAGCTCGCTGCCGTGGGCATCACCAACCAGCGCGAGACCACCGTCGTGTGGGACCGCAAGACCGGTGAGCCCGTCTACAACGCGATCGTCTGGCAGGACACCCGGACCGCGAAGATCGTCGAGGAGCTCGGCGGCGCCGAGGGCGCCGACAAGTACAAGGCGAAGGTGGGCCTCCCCCTGGCGACCTACTTCTCCGGCCCCAAGGTCAAGTGGATCCTCGACAACGTCGAGGGCGCCCGCGAGCGCGCCGAGGCCGGCGACCTCGTCATGGGCAACATGGACACCTGGCTGATCTGGAACCTGACCGGCGGGGTCGAAGGCGGCGTCCACGTCACCGACGTGACCAACGCCTCCCGCACCATGCTCATGGACCTCCAGACGCTGGCGTGGGACGAGGGCATCGCGGCCGACATGGGCATCCCCATGTCGATGCTGCCCGAGATCCGCAGCTCGGCCGAGGTCTACGGCGAAGGCTCCCCGGAGAGCCTGCTGATCGGCACCCCGATCGCCGGCGACCTCGGTGACCAGCAGGCGGCCACGTTCGGCCAGGCCTGCTTCGAGCCCGGCATGGCGAAGAACACCTACGGCACCGGCAACTTCATGCTGCTCAACACGGGCACCGAGATCGTTCCGTCCAAGAACGGCCTGCTGACCACCGTGTGCTACAAGATCGGCGACGACGCTCCGATCTACGCCCTCGAGGGCTCCATCGCGGTCACGGGCTCGCTCGTGCAGTGGCTTCGCGACAACCTCGGCATGATCTCGACCTCCCCGGAGATCGAGAGCATGGCGGAGACCGTCGACGACAACGGCGGTGCGTACTTCGTGCCGGCGTTCTCGGGCCTCTTCGCGCCGTACTGGCGTTCGGACGCCCGCGGCGCCCTCGTCGGCCTCACCCGCTACGTCAACAAGGGCCACATCGCCCGCGCCGCCCTGGAGGCCACCGCCTACCAGACGCGCGAGGTGCTGGAGGCCATGGAGGCCGACTCCGGCGTGAAGCTCGCGGAGCTCAAGGTCGACGGCGGCATGACCGCCAACGAGCTGCTCATGCAGTTCCAGGCCGACCAGCTCGGCGTGGACGTCGTCCGTCCGGTCGTCCCCGAGACGACCGCCCTCGGTGCGGCGTACGCGGCCGGCATCGCGGTGGGCTTCTGGAACGGCGAGCAGGACGTCATCGACAACTGGGCCGAGGACAAGCGCTGGACGCCGTCGGTCGACGAGTCGGAGCGTGACCGACTGTTCCGCAACTGGAAGAAGGCCGTGACCCGGACGTTCGACTGGGTCGACGAGGACGTCAAGGAGTGATCCAGGACCCCTCGGGGCTGTGACCAGGGGCGCGGCGGACCGGAAGGTCCGTCGCGCCCTTTGTCGTTCCCGGATGCGGCCACGGCGGCCCCCGGCCCGGGAGTACGCTGCCGGTCAGCGTCCGGGGCAGGGCAGTGGTGCCGGTGCCCGGAGGCAGGGGGGATCATCGTGACCATCAGTCGGAGGAGCGTCCTGCTCGGGTCCACGCTGGGGGCGTTGGCCTGGGTCGCGGAGGGGTTGCTGCTGCCCACGGAGGCGGACGCGGCCACGCTGCCGTACGTGACCGCGATCACGCGGGTGAAGGGCGGCGTCTACATCCGCAGCGGCTGGAACGGTACGCGGGTGTACCTGATCCAGAAGCGGCTCGGCATGGAGCGCTACGGCTCTGACCAGACGTACGACTGGGCCACGAGGCGGGCGGTGATGGACTTCCAGCGCTCGCGGCGGCTCGAGGTCGACGGGATCGTGGGGCCCGTCACCTGGACCGCGCTGGGCACAGGCCGCGCGTTCACCATCGACGCCTACCAGGTGCAGCCGAAGCTGCCGCTGAGCGCCACCCGCCGCGAGCGCGTCGAGAAGATGATCCAGTACGCCCTCGCCCAGCGTGGCTCCCGGTACACGTGGGGCGGGGCGGGTCCCTACGCCTTGGGCTTCGACTGCTCCGGGCTCGTCCTCCAGGCGATCTACGCCGCGGGCAAGGACCCGCAGCCCATCAGCGTGATCAAGCACGCCGAGCCGACCTACCGGACCAGCCGGCAGCTCTACGCGCACACCGGCATCAGGTCGGTCCCGAGGTCGGAGCGGCGCCGCGGTGACCTGATCTTCTACACCAACTCCTCCGGCGTCGTGCACCACGTGGCCATCGACCTCGGCGACGGAACCATGATGGAGGCCTACGGCCGGTACGCGGCGATCCGGAAGATCAGCGCCCGGTACGGGAGCAGCTACATCGCGCCGTACGTCAAGCGCGTCTTCACCTGAGCGGAGCGGGCGGGCCGAGGGGCTGGGCGCGGCTGGGGCCTCCGCCTACCATGCCCTCATGGAACACGAGCGCAACGTCCTCGGCGGTCCATTGGCTGAGTGCGGGACCGACCCGGTGACGGGCTTCTTCCGCGACGGTTTCTGCCGGACCAGCCCCGAAGACGTGGGCAGCCACACGGTGTGCGCGGTCGTGACCCGGGAATTCCTTGCGCACCAGCGTGCGGTGGGCAACGACCTGGTGACGCCGCGCCCCGAGTGGGGGTTCCCCGGACTCCGGCCGGGGGACCGGTGGTGCGTCGTCGCGGTGCGGTGGTTCCAGTCCTACCAGGCCGGGGTGCCGGCACCCGTCGTCCTGGCGTCGACCCACGAGCGGGCGCTCGAGGTCATCCCCCTGGACCCCGAGTTCCGCAGTTGGTGGGCATTCGGGCGGGTCTGAGCGAGCATCGATGCTTGTCAACGCGATTCGGTGGTCCCGGAACGGCTGAAAACGGTGGGCACACGAATTGTCGTGTCGGGCTTGTGTTCACCGCGGCGGACGCGGTGGAGTGGTGGGCATGTACTTGCGGACCACGCAACGACGGAACAAGGACGGCAGCATCGTCCGGTACGTGCAGGTGGCGCACAACCGGAAGGTCGACGGCGTCACCCAGGCTGAGGTCCTGTTGAACCTGGGCCGGGAGGATCGCCTGGACCGGGACGGCCTGACCCGGCTGGTGGCCTCGATCAACCGGTACCTGGGCGAACCCGCCCCCGCAGCGTTGCCCGGCGACGCCGCACACTGGGTCGGTGACCACCTCCGGGTGGCGGAGTCCCGTCCGATGGGGACGGTGTACCTGTTGGATGGGTTGTGGCGGATGCTCGGCGTGGATGATGCCCTGCGGAAGGCGCTCGGCCCGCGGAAATTCACCACCGATGTGGAGCGGGTGTTGTTCGCGTTGGTGGCGAACCGGGCGATCGATCCGATGTCGAAGCTGTCGGCCGCGGAGTGGGCCTCCCACGACGCGGCGATCCCCGGCCTCACCTCGATGGATGACGATCAGGCGTACCGGGCGATGGACGTCCTCATCGAAGCCGACGCTCAAGCGAAGGTGCAGGAGGCGGTGTTCTTCGCGGTGGCGAACCTGCTCAACCTCGAAGTCGACGTGCTCCTGTTCGACACGACCAGCACCTATTTCGAACGCGACACCGAAGAGACCGGCGACGCCGCGTTCCGGCTGTACGGCCATTCGAAGGACCACCGCAAGGACCTGCCCCAGATCGTCATCGGTCTCGCGGTCACGAAGGAAGGCATCCCGGTGCGGTGTTGGTGCTGGCCCGGCAACACCACCGACGTCACCGTCCTGCCCGAAGTCAAGGACAGCATGCGGGACTGGCGCCTGGGCCGGGTGGTCACCGTCGTCGACCGCGGCTTCTCCTCCGAAGCCAACCTGCAGTATCTGAAACGGGCGGGTGGGCACTACATCGCCGGGGAACGGATGCGCGACGGCAGCCCGCTGGTGGAAGCCGCGTTGTCGCGGCAGGGCCGCTACTCCCAGGTCCGCGACAACCTGCGCGTCAAGGAAGTCAGACTCGACGCCGCCCCGGACCGCCGGTGGGTGATCTGCCACAACCCGTCCGAAGCCGAACGGGACAAGACCCAACGCGACACCGCCCTCGACCACATCCGAGCCGAGTTGGAGCGAATCAAGGCACTCCGCGAACGAGCCGCGAAGACCCCTGCGAAGCCGGCTGGGAAGGCCACGGTCAAGGCGGACGACAAGCCCGTGGAGCCGGCGCATGTGAAGGCCGAGTGTGCCCTGCGCGACCATCCCGCCTACGGCCGCTGGGTCCGCCAACAACCCTCCGGCCGGTTGGTCATCGACCGGGCGAAGGTGACCGCGGAGGAACGCCTCGACGGCAAGTACCTGCTGTCGACCTCCGACCCCGACCTGACCCCCGAGGACATCGCCCTGGGCTACAAGAACCTCCTCGAGGCCGAACGCGGCTTCCGCGACCTGAAGTCCACGCTGGAACTCCGGCCGGTTCATCACCATCTGGAACCCCGAATCCGCGCCCACGTCCTGCTGTGCTGGCTCGCCCTGCTGCTGATCCGGGTCGCCGAACGGTCCACCGACCTGACGTGGCGGCGGATCGCGATCGAGCTCGGCCGCGTCCACGCCGTCACCCTCACCGGGAGTGCCGGCAGCGTCGTCCACGTCACCCCGCTCAACACCACCCAAACCGGCATTCTCGCCGCCTGCAAGGTCACCCCACCCCCCACCGTCACCACCCTCACCCCAGCCTGACAAGGCAAAACGGCGCTTCTGGTGACCTGCGGACGCGTGGGCACACGACCCCACGCACCCAAACCACGCGTTCGACCTAGTCAACCCGCCAATTCAGGCGATTCATCTGCCCACCAACTGCGGAACCCGGG
>NZ_JCAKNE010000053.1:0-13920 GCF_059515965.1 Propioniciclava sp. LT432
GCTTATGCCGACGTCTGGGTTATGCCGACCTTCGTGGCGTGTGGCCTTGTGAATCCCGGTTTGTCCGGGGCGGTTGTCGGCATAATCCTGTAGGTCCAACCTTCTCCTGATGGGAGGAGGACGGGTCATGGGTGATCTGGTACGTGAGGGGCCTGCGGCTGCTGGTGGGCAGATGAGGATCTGGCCTCGTCGTGATGCTGGTCCGCTCGCCGCGGTGATGGCCGAGTTGATCGACTGGCTGGTCACGGAGGGGTACGCACCGACGACACAGCGCAACCTGGTGCGGGCGGCGGCTCGGCTCGGTGCATGGCTGGCCGCTGCTGGTGTTGAGCTTGCGGACGTTGACGCTGCGTGCGTGTTCGGCCTTGTCTCAGGGGACAACGAACGCCACCCGGAGCATCGATCCGCCAACGAGAACGTCTCGGCCGTCGTTAGGTTCCTGCAGGAAACCGGACGCCTCAAACCGTCGCCTGTCGACACGGCGCCGCTGCGACCGGCAGAAGCCTGTCTTGCCGCGTGGTTGCGGTTCCTGGAGGTCGAAGAGGGACAGGGTGCCAGTTGGCTCTACAAGGCCCGCCAGATCGGGGAACGCTTCCTGCCGCTGGTCGAAGACGAGGACGGGGACCTCCACTGGGAACGTGTTGACGTCGTCATGGTCAACGAGTTCCTGGTGCGTGTGGTGGCCGGCTACTCCTCCTCCACCGCGCAGAGCAGGGCGGCTCTGCTCCGTGGTCTGCTCACCTGGGCCGCAGCCAACGGGTGGATACGGGACGGGATCGTTGACGGGGTCCTGTCGCCGCGTCGTATCCGGGCCGGCCTGCCGAAAGGCCTTACCGACAGCCAAGTCGCCGCGTTGAAGAATGCCGTCGATCGGGACACTGTGGCGGGCAAGCGGGACTGGGCGATCATCGTCATGCTGGCCCGCCTAGGCGTGCGTGTCGGTGAGGTCGCCGGGCTGAGGCTGGACGACCTCAACTGGCGCGAACCCTCGTTGCGGGTGGTTGGTAAGGGCGGCCGGGTTCTGGTCCTTCCGATGCCCGTCGACGTGGGCGAGGCGCTGGTGGACTACCTCCGGGTCCGTCGCGCCGATCGCGGTGAACGGGCGGTGTTCCTCCGCTGCCTGCCGCCGTTGACGGCGCTGCATCGGGCCGGCGTGGGGGATGTCGTCCTCAGGTACGGCCGACGTGCCGGCCTGGACGGCGTGTACGCCCACCGTCTTCGACACACAGTCGCCAGCCAAGTCCTGACCGGGGGCGGAACCCTCCGGCAGGTCCAAGAACTCCTCGGCCACGCCGACCCGGCCTCGGCGATGACCTACGCCCGCGCCGACATGACACCGCTGCGTCCGCTGGCGCCCTCCTGGGGCAGCCTGCCATGACCACCACCCCTTCGGTCGATGTTGGCCTGTGGACGGTACTGGAGGTGTACCTCACCCAGCGGCGGGCGCTGGGATTCCGGCTCGTCGAGGAAGAACGCCACGCCCGACGTTTCCTCGAATGGCTGCAGGCCCATGGCCACGCGGGTACGTCCTTTAGCGTGGCGCAGGCGTTGAGTTGGGCGCAAGGGGACGGCTCGTTGAAGAACTCCTACCAGTGCCAACGCCTCAGCGCGGTCCGCGGCCTGGCCCGCTACTGCCATGCGATCGGCCTGGACGTCCAGGTGCCGCCAGCCAACGTGCTGCCTACCACCAGGGACCGGCGCCGGCCCCACATCTACACCCAGGGCGAGGTCGACGCACTGATCGATGCCTGCCCGCACGCGTTCACCCATCCGTTGGTGCAGGCCACGATGGCCGCCGTCATCGCCCTACTGGCCGTGACCGGGATGAGGCCGGGCGAAGTCGTGCGACTCCGCCTCGGCGACATCAACGTCGAGGACGCCACCCTGCTGATCCGGGCCAACAAGCACGGTCCCGACCGGCTCATCCCGCTGCACCCCACCACCCTCGACGCCCTGGCCGGCTACCTGGCCAGCCCGCACCGCCAAGCCGCGACACCTCCGCTGGAGGGAACCCTGTTCGTCACCACCCGGGGCAAGGCCTACCAGCGGGCGACCGTGGAGGACCACTTCCAGCGGATCCGGGCCGCGACCGGCATCACTTGGGAAGGGCACGCCCCCTGCTTGGTAGACCTGCGGCACACCTTCGCGACCCGGCAGATGATCCGCGCCTACACCACTGATGCCGGTAACCCGGCTGCGACGCTCGGTCTGCTGGCCCTCTGGCTGGGCCACTCCGATCCGTCCCACACGTACTGGTACGTCCAGGCCGTCCCGGAACTGCTGGCCCTGGCCGCCCACCGCGTCGACACCACGAACACGACGGAGTGACTCACGATGACCTACCTCGCCACCGTCCTGCAGGCGTTCTTCACCGACTACGTCCACACCCAGCGCGGCCTGGCCGCGAACACCATCGCGTCCTACCGCGACACCTGGCGCCTCCTGATCAAGCACCTGAGCGTCACGACCGGGACCAGCGCCGACCAGCTCCGGCTCGAAGACCTCGACCGCGGCACCGTCACCGGCTTTCTCGACCACCTCACCACCCACCGTTCCAACACCGCAGCGACCAGGAACGCCCGGCTCAGCGCGATCCGCGTCCTCCTCGCCCACACGCTGCCCGACCACCCAGAACACGCCGATTCCATCCGTCAGATCCTCGCCATCCCACCCGCCAAGACCACGAAACCCCTACTCAGCTACCTGACCGAGGCCGAAACCGAAGCCCTGCTCGCCGCGCCGGACACCACGACCTGGACCGGCCGACGTGACCAGATGATGCTGGCGTTGGCGATCAGCACCGGGCTGCGGATCAGTGAACTGATCACCCTGACCACCAGCAGCATCCACACCGGGACCAGCCCGTACGTCGAATGCGAAGGCAAGGGCCGCAAACACCGATCCACCCCGCTCAGCGCGACGATCGGCGACCAACTGCGCGCCTACCTTCAAGAGCGGAGCACCCGGCCCGGGACCGCCCTGTTCCCCGGCCCCCACGGCACCCCGCTATCCCGTGACGCGATCGAACACCGACTCGCCGCCCACGTACACACCGCCACCACGTCCTGCCCGAGCATGGCCGGCAAACACATCACGGTCCACACCCTGCGGCACACCACCGCCATGAACCTCCTCCACGCCGGCGTCGACATCATCGTCATCGCCTTGTGGCTCGGCCACGAGCAGACCTCCACCACCGACGTGTACCTCCACGCCGACACCCGACTCAAGGAGGACGCCCTCGACAAGACCAGACCACCCCACGTCACCCCGGGCATGTACACCCCGCGAGCCGACATCCTCGCGTGGCTCGAAACCCTCTGATTATGCCGACAACCGCCCCGGACAAACCGGGATTCACAAGGTCACACGCCACCAAGGTCGGCATAACCCAGACGTCGGCATAAAGCATCAACGGTTTGATCGAGCTCCACCGACGCATCGCCCGCGGCTTCCGCAACCGCGAGAACTACCGGCTACGCATGCTCCTCATCGGCGGCGGACTCACCCTCGACCCACCGCAGGTATGAAGAGCCCGATTGCCCGGGTACGGAAATGCGTGGCTGAAGGTGGCTGCTGGCGTGCTCGCGGCATCCATCCCCATTCTGGAGTTCTGGCATGGTGCCGCCTTCATACCGAGCCAGACCGAAGTCGCACTCCAGCAGCGCATCGCCACCAGCTTCGGACCGGACCGTCAAGGTGTGCTGAACTTGACCATCTCCAACCCAACAAAGGCGCAAGTCCTCGTCCTGGCCAGCCGACTGGACATCTGCTATTGGAAGAGAAGCGCAACGGTTGTGTACCCCCCCGATGGATCGGAGCTGGGGTGCCAGAAGCATCGCCCAGTGAGCGCCCAAAGTTGGGTTTCCGCAGAGTCCGGTCTCCCGTGGCAGAAGGCACTGAATCCTCCTTCCGATGCCGACATCGTGAGCGTTCGGGCACGTATCGCTTTCGCTCGCGGGGACCGCCTACGGCTGTCGGCGACCTCCGCCAAGTCAGAGAGTCTCGGTACTTGCGTTGACATCGAAACCGTTCCTGTCCTGGAAGAGTCCAGAGTCAAGGCGCTTGCCCAGCAGGACAAGTACTTGACCTACGCGGATCGCGACAATGATGGCGGCCTCGACTACTTCCTCCATGCGGCGCCGTTGACGACCTGCACGCCCGAGGCCGCCGATACCGAGCGAGACGATCCTCAGGGGCTGTCCCGGTACTACGGCGTAACGGAGCAAACGGTCATCTACGAGGCGCCCATCACCGAGGAGCAAGACAGTCCTTCGAAACCGGGATGATGCACACACTGGGCACGCCAGCGGCCACATCTACCGGCCACGACAGCAGACCGTGCACGGATAGTGTGCCTCGAGCGGACTGTCCTGTAGTGCCGCCAGTGACGCGTTGTTAACCGCCTGCCAGGCGAGCGTGTTTCTGGAGGGAGACAGTCCAGAGTGTTCGATGCCGTACGTGGAAGTGCCCCAGTCCAAGTGGACGGGGCACTTCCTGGTTGTTGGTAGCAGGTGAGGGCTGCTGCGAGACCGCCTCACACCTCCGCGGTGCGCAACGGGCGGAACAGGCGGTCGACGTCAGCGGGGTCGACGCGCAGAATCTTGGATCCGTCGCGGTAGGCCCGCAACTTGCCGGCGGCGATGCGGCGACGCAGTGTCTTAGTGCTGAGGGAGGTCCGCTCGGCAGCTTGGGCGAGGGATTCGTAGGTCTTGGGGGCCATGGGTGTCTCCTTCCGTACCTCCCTATGCGCATGAACTCCGTGTTCAAGGACATGCGTCTCCACAAGTCGTAGGGCGCAGGGCCTCTCGCAGCGGCGGGCCCAAGCCGAAACACCCTACGAAAGTGCTAGTGCCTCCGCCAAAGGTAGGAATCTCGCCCTCAAGCTCGGCTCAGGGATGACGTCGAGCGGATCCGGGGTTAGCGTAAGCGCACCCAATTTCCGAAACGTGACAAGCAGAGACGCACCTTCAGGCGTTGATGCCCCACCCCCGTTTGCCGCCACGAGGGCCATCCCGACGACGACACCCCCGGCTGTGAACTTCAAAGATTCATCGACGGCGCCATGTCCTTGAACGGCGATTCGTGCGCATAGGGGGACAAGGAGGAACAGCATGCGCGATCTCAAGGTGACCACCACCGTGGCGCTGGCGTGCGCGTTGGTGGTCCTCTCAGGGTGCGCTTCGCAGCCTTCGACTCCGAGCCCTGCGACGACGGTCATGCCTTCGTCCGCCGTCACTGCGACGCAGCCAACTCCGACGCCTACCCCCACGTTGTCGGTTGGCCAAGCCGAGGCGGCCAAGGTCGTCAAGGACTTCTACGAGGTCCAGAACCAAGTGGCATCTGACCCCGAGGTGCCGCTCAACGCCCTTTACGCCGTAGCAACCGGAGACCTGGCAGCCGAGCGGCTCAAGACCTATCAGCAGTACCGCGGCGTCGGCTACCGCCAAGTCGGCAATGTGCTGGCTGAGGTGCGCACTGTGGACGGCGAGGTGGCCCCCTTCGTCGTGGACGCGTGCGTGAACACGTCCGAGGTTGACATGGTGGACGACCAGGGCAACTCCGTCGCCGGTGGAGGGCCGGCGCTCGTTCTGCACCGGTTCACGGTTGTCGCTCTGGGAGCCGGGCTGCGCGCCACTTCGGATGAGGTGGTGAGCCTCGAATGCTGAGGAGACGCATCACAACGCTGTGGGGGATTGCCCTATCTGTCCTGGGCTTGGCTCTGACACTCAGCATCCCAGCGGCCGCCGAGGGCTTGGTCCCCACCTGTCCTGAAGGCAGGGTTTGGAACGGATCGATGTGCGTGATGGTCATCCCCACGCTCCAGCCCCCCTTGGCCGAAGCAGCGCCAAAGACGGGCAAGAACCCAAGCGCTCCTCGAAAGTGCATGCTTGGCGGGGTTGACATTGACTGCTTCACCGAGCTCGGTTCTTGGGACAGTGGACGTCAGTGCTACGTAGCGCCTCTTACCCCGCAGCCCCCACTTGGTGATCCGCGTTGGGAGACCCATACGGACGGTGTGGTTCTTGCGTGCGCCCATCCAACCAACCGCGTCAATCTGTACACGTTCTGGGCGCCCGATGCGGGCGCGACGGTCGACGTCGACGAGTTGGCACGTCAGCTCCGGGCGAGCATGGAGTTCACCCCCGTCCAGATCGGGATCGTGCCGGAGCCCGGCCCGGACCGGATGGGGCTGATCGGGCTGCCGACGTGGTTGTGGGTTGGGAACCCGGGTGCCACGACTTTGGGTCCGCAGACCCGTTCCCTGTCCAGCGGCGGGGTCACGGTCACGTTGACCGCGCAGGTGACGTCGACGCGCTGGGAGATGGGGGACGGCGGGGTCGTGAACTGCGCCACCGCTGGCACGCCGTATGAGGACCGCTTCGGCGCGTCGCCCTCCCCGACGTGCGGCTACCGGTACTCGGAACAGGGCAACTACACCGTGACCGCCTTGACGAACTGGCAGGCCAATTGGCGGGCCAGTACCGGTGACCAGGGCGTGTTCACCTGGCAGGTGGGCAGCTCAACCTCGATCCGGATGGGCGAAGCCCAGGCCCTCAATCGATAAGGAACCTTCTCGTGAGCGCAACCACCCCCACCGCAGCACGCAAGCCTTCCAAGGCCGATCGCACGTCCGACACCAAGGAATTGCTTCCATCACCGGCCCCGAAGCTGCGCAGGCGGCCCCTGCTGATCGTGATCTCAGTGGCCCTGGTCCTCTTCGGCGCTGTTGGTGGCGTGTGGGCCTGGACGGCGTCGACCTCGACCGTCGAGGTGGTCGCCGTCCGCACCCCGATCGCCCGTGGCGCGACGATCACGGCTCAGGACCTGGTCCTAGTGCGGATCAACCCCGATCCGGCGCTGCCGGTGATCCCGGGCGGCGACCTGGAGGGGATCGTCGGCCAGCGCGCCAGCACCGACCTCGTGGCTGGCGGGTTGTTGTCGCCGGCGCAGGTCACCGCGGCCCTGCCGCCGTCCTCAGGGATGTCGGTGGTCGGGATCTCGTTGAGCGTGGGGCAACTGCCCGGCGAGCCGCTCCGGCCCGGCGACCAGGTCCGTCTGGTCCAAACACCCGGCGATCAGGCCGAACTCACCGGGGAGCCGTTCGCGATGGCGGCCGAAGTGCTGGGGGTGCATCACGGTGACACCCAGGTGGTGGTGGACGTGCTCGTCTCCTCGGCGCGCGCCCCCGAGATCGCAGCCCGCGCCGGCACCGGGAAGATTTCCGTGGTCCTGGACGCCCGGGAGCGCTGACCGATGGCCATCTACACCTTGACCTCGGCATCGGGGTCCCCAGGGGTGACCTCGACCTGTCTGGCGCTGGCCATGTCGTGGCCCCGGCCGGTCACGCTCGTGGAGGCCGACCCGACGGGCGGATCCAGCATGCTGGCCGGGTACTTCCGGGGAACGGTCGACCAGCCCGGCCTGATCCACTTGGCGATGGCGCACCGGCAAGGGCAACTCGCCTCCACCTTGCCGACCCTGCTGCTGCCGCTGGAGGGCAGCAACGCGCAGCTGCTGGCCGGCACGCGGTCACACGACCAGGCCGTCGGAGTGGAGGGCCTGTGGGGGCCGCTGCTGGAAGCACTCCGGCCGCTGGCGGCAACCGGTCAGGACGTGATCGTCGACGCGGGACGGCTCGGACTGGACGGGTGTCCCCTGCCGCTCGTGCTCGGCGCCGACGTGACGGTCCTGCTGACCCGCTCCAGCCTGCCAGCGGTCTCGGCTGCGCGTTCGTGGGCGGCCACGCTCAACGCGGGGGCGGCCGGGGCGTGCGGAGTCGTGGTGGCCGGAGCGGGGCGCCCCTATTCGACCAAGGAGATCTCCAAAGTCCTGGAGCTCAACACCTTGGGGGAGGTGGCGTGGGCCCCCAAGGACGCCTCGGTGTACTCCGACGGTGCCGCCTACCCACCGCCGGGTGGGCTTGCACGTCTCGTGGGCCGGACCAGCCGGCAGGCGTTCGCCCGTTCGGCCTACCACCGCAGCATCGTGGCGTTCCGCGAGACGCTCCAGCAGGCGTCCGCCGCTGGCGACGACCTGCTGCCGCGTGAGCTCGAGGAGGGTGCGCGATGACCGACCAGATCAACGGCCGGGACCTGCAGAAGCTACCGCTGTTCAGCGGCACCCTGTCCACTACTGCCGAACCGCGGCGGCCCGGTCGCGTGCGCGGCAACTTCCGGCTCGGCGAACCGCTGAGCAGCAGCGCTGAGGCAGGTCCCGCGGCTCCGTCCCGTCCCGCTGGCTTTGGGGGCGTGAGCAGCGAGGAGCTGTCTGCGTGGGTACGGCAGCGCACGGTCGAGGGTGAGGTCGACTGGTCGTTGGTGGCTGCGTTCCGCGCGCAGGCCTCAGACCAGCTGACCCGCCTGCTCGGCGAGGACCGCACGCACGTGAGCAAGGAGGCTCAGGAGGAGCAGGGACGCACGATCGTGCTGGAGTTGTTGGACGCCGCCGCGGCGGAGGCTGTGTTGGCGGGTCGGCAGCCGTGGTCGCCGGTCATGCAACAGCGCCTGGCCCAGGCAGTGTTCGACTCCTTGTTCCGGCTGGGACGCCTCCAACCCCTGGTGGATGACGACACCGTGGAGAACATCATCATCAACGGGTGTGACCAAGTGCGTCTGGAACACACCGACGGGACGATTACAGTTGGGCCGCCGGTCGCGGAGTCCGACCAGGAGCTCATCGAGTTCCTGGCCTTCCTCGCCTCACGGTCGGAGGTCAACCCGCGGCCCTTCTCTGAGGCGCAACCGTCGTTGGACCTGCGTCTGGACGGCGGCGCGCGGCTCGCGGCCACCGCATGGCTGACGCCCCGGCCGGCGGTGTCCATCCGCCGGCATCGACTCATGCGCGTCACGTTGGACGACATGGTCCAGCGGCAGCTGCTGTCCCCGCTGGCGGCGTCCTTCCTGCGGGCGGCGGTGCGAGCGAAGAAGTCGATCGTGGTCGCCGGCGTCCAGGGTGTGGGGAAGACGACGTTGGTGCGGGCGTTGTGCGCTGAGATCCCCCGCGATGAGATCTTGGGCACCTTCGAGACCGAGTATGAACTGCACCTGCACGAGTTGCCCGAGCAGCACGATGTGGTGTTCGCGTGGGAGGCGCGTGCCGGCTCCGGTGAGCGCGGCATGGATGGCCGGATCGCGGGCCAGTACTCCACCGCCCAGCAGATCCGCGACAGCTTCCGCTACATCCTGAGCCGCCAGATCGTCGGCGAGGTCCGCGGGGCTGAGGCGTGGGACATGCTGAAGGTGATGGAATCCGGTCCGGGTTCGATCTGCACCACCCACGCCACGGACGCCGAGGGCACGATCGGCAAGCTGGTCACCTGTGCGATGGAGTCCGGTCCGCAGGTGAGCGCCGAACTTGCCGTGACGAAGTTGGCCCAGGTCGTCGACCTGATCGTGTACATCCGCCTGCAGAAGACCCGAGGGGACCGAGGGGCGCAGAAGCGTCGGTGGATCTCGGAGATCGTGCACGTCACCCCCGGTGAGAACGAGAAGCGCTACGCGCTGACCCACGTGTTCCGCGAGCCTCCCGGTGCGTCGGGTCGGGCGGTGGCGCACGTGCTGCCCGATGAGCTGCGCGAGTTGGCGTCGGAGGGTTTTGACCTGCACGGCTTCCATACCGAGGCGAGCGGGGGACTGCGATGATGCCACTGGTCGCGGCCCTGTCCGGGGCGCTGGTCGTGGCCGGTCTGCTCGGCGTCATTTGGGGGCTGGTGCCTCGACCGGAGCCGGCCGCCAAGCCGGACCGTGTGCCGGGCCGTCAGCGTTGGTGGCAGCGGCTCTCGCCGCGCACCCGGTTGGCCGCCTTGGTGGCGCTGGCCTTGGGTGTGCTGATCGCGGTCCTGACCGGCTGGATCCTCGCGGTCGTCGTGCTTCCGTTGGTGGTGCTGGGTTTGCCGTACGTGGCAGCGACCTCGACCGAGAAGGAACGCATCGCCAAGCTTGAGGCGCTGGCTGAGTGGACCCGGAGCTTGGCCGGGGTGTTGACGGTCGGTGTCGGGCTGGAGCAGGCGCTGGTGGCGACCCTGCGCTCCACCCCGGAGGCCATCCGTCCGGAGGTGGGCCGTCTGGTCGCCCGGCTCAACGCGCGTTGGCACACGGAGCCGGCGCTGCGTCAGTTCGCCGACGAGTTGGATGATGCCACCGGTGACTTGGTCGCCGGTGCGCTCATCCTCAGCGCCCGCCACCGTGGCGCCGGGCTGGCGGCGATCCTGAACGGGCTGGCCGAATCAGTTGCCGACGACGTGACCGCCCGCCGGAAGATCGAGGCCGACCGCGCCAAGCCGCGACAGACCGCCCGGCTGGTGACGATCATCTCTGTTGTGTTCCTGACCGGGCTAGCCCTGTCCGGACCGTTCATGGCGCCCTACGCCACCCCGCTGGGACAGCTGGTGCTGGGCGTCCTGCTCGCCTGCTACGCCGCGACGTTGGTGTGGATGCGCCGGATGACCACCGGAAAGGCGCCAGCCCGGATCTTGGCTGAAAGCCATGGGTTCAGGATTACTGAAGGATCCTCCGCCTTGAACCCAAGGGTAGGTCACTGATGAGCCGCTCACGTGTTACCTGGGGTTCGGGAACTGGGGGGTACGGGTGTGTGGTCCTCAAGGTCGGGGTGGGTGAGGGTGCTCAGGTAGTGCGCGGCGGTCTCGATGGTGATGCCGAAGAAGTCGCAGAGGCGACGGTGGTCGCCGCCGGCGTTGACCTCGGCGAGGATGCGGTCCTGGCGCATTGCGCTGGGTGGGATGCCGAGCTTGTCGGTGAGCCAGGGGACCCGGACGGGTTCGAGGGTGGATGCGGACCGGCTGTGCACGAGGAAGTGCGGGTTGATGCTGCCGGGCCAGCGGTGGTGTCGGTGGAGGAGGTACCGGTCCAGCGTGGCCTTGGTGGCGTGGGCGAGCAGGATCGTGCGGTCTGGCAAGTGGATCCGGTGGTCATGGATGTCGACCAGTTGGAGGGCGCTGGCTTCGGCGGGCCGCAGCCCGTGGACGCCGATCAGCGCGGTGATCGCGGCGGTGGCTGGGTCGGGGGAGTTGAACAGGGCACCGAGCACGGCGGTATCGGTGGGCATGGGGATGCGTCGCTCGAAGTTGCCCATGTTGAGTTGGGCGGTCGGGTTGACGAAGAGCACGTGGTGTCGCTTGAGGGTGGTGAAGATCGAGCGCAGCGCGGCGCCCAGTTTGGCGCGTGGGGTGCCTTCGCCGGGCAGGGCGGCGAGGATGTGCGTCCGGCTGATTTCGCGCAGCGATTGATGGCCGGCTGCTGCCCAGGTGAGGAGCGTCGGCAGGGCCCATCGCGTGCGGAGCTTGATCGACTGGTCGTGGCGCGGTCGGCTGCGCGGCGGGGTGGTGCTGCCGTGGTGCAGCACGTTGAACCAGATCAGCAGTTCGTCGGCCATGGGGTCGGGCAGGCCTTGGAGTTGGCGTTCGAACCAGGCGTCCAGCGTCGAGGTGCGGTCGTCGATGAGCATCCCGGCGTCTTGCAGGACGAGGAGCGCGAGTCGGACCCGGAGGCGGTGTCCGATGAGGTCGAGGACGTGGCTGGCGCGGATGGGTGGGGCGGTGATCTGGTGCTTGGCCAGCAGGACCCGCAGCGTGATCCGGGTCTTGAGGGATTGCCGTTGGGTCCAGCCGTGCCGGGCGGCCATGTCGAGGGCATGGTCGTCGAGTTGGGTGGCGAATTCGTGGTTGGGTGGCTCGCCGACACCGTGGCGGCGGGCGGGATCTTCGACCGGGTGGTAGTCGAACAGGCTGGGTTGGTCGGCGTTCGTCGATGGAGGGCCGGTATCGGGTGCTTCCAGGGGTGTGCCGGGCAGCGGCAGTTGATCGCGGCGACGTCGGAAGTCACGGCGACGGTGCGGTCGGTATCCGTTGCGGTATCCGCTCATGTCGGCGAACCACAGCTGTTGTCCGCCGCGGTTGGCGGTGACCACGTCGCGGGGGAGTCCGTACTGGGCTTGGTTGTAGAGGGTCTGCATCCAGCACAGGCGGCAGGCCTGGTGCTCGTTGATGGCGAGTTCACGATGGCAGCTGATGCACACGCCCTCGACGGGATAGCGGTGACGCCAGCCGCGGCAGGCTTGGCAGGTCCATCCGCGGAGGCGGGTGACTCCCCAGGCCAGGCAGTCGCGGCAGGAGTCGGGCGGTTGGGGTGCGAAGGGATGGCATTGGCGGCACAGCCGGCCGGCCCAGTAGTCGCCGGTGGCGCCGCAGCTTCGGCAGGGAAGCGGTCGGCCGAAGCTGCCGGGTTTGCAGTCGTAGCACCAGCGACGCTTGACGTAGGCCTCGGGCTTGCGTCCGCAGCCCTCGCACGTCTTGGGGGCGGTCACGCGGGTGGCTTGCTGCGGGGACGCCCCGTTGTCGGCGCTCGCCGTCGGGCGGGTGCCGTGGGTGAGGCAGCTGCCACGGCCTTGACGGCTTGTTGCCGGGCGGTCACTGCGTCGGGTTCGCACACGAGGATGTCGGTCGGCTGGCAGCCGAGCACGAAGCAGATCACATCGAGGTCATCGAGCCGGATGGTGGTGGGTGTTCCAGCCCATAGCCCGGACATCTTCCCGGCACTGATGTCGAGGCCGGCCTCGGCCAGCCGTCGGCGTAGTTCGGTGGATTTCCAGATGCCGGCCTCGGCGGCCTTCATCCGCAGGTTCCAGCGCATGGGTTCATACCTCCTTGTGGGGTGCGGGGTGGGTGATTCGATCCAGGGTCCGCTGGTTGGCGGCCGCCCAGGACGCTTCGATGTGGGTGGAGTGGACGTGGATGTACTGGGTTGTGGTGGACAGCCAGCTGTGACCCATCAACTCCTGGATGGCCTTGAGTGTCATGCCCTGCTGGTACAGGTGCGATGCGCAGTAGTGCCGCAGGACGTGGGGGGTGAGCCGTCGGCTCCAGTCCGGCAGCCACCGTTCCACGGCGTCGGCCAGTCCGGTGCGGAGTGCTTCGGTGCCGAGCCGGGTGCAGTGGCCACTGAGCCGGTCGCGTCGTTCGCTGGGCAGCAGCGGGGCGGCAGGGTCGTCGTAGTCGTCGCCGAACTGGTGGCGCACGTCGGTCAGCCACCACTCCAACAGTGCGTCGACGTCGTCGATTGCTGGCACGATTCGTACTTTGGCGCCTCGGCCCCGGCTGCCCTTGCCGTGGCGGACGTGCAGCTTGCCGTGGGGACCAAGCTCGGGATGCCAATCGGCGACGTCCAGCATGACCGTCTCGTTGATCCGCAGACCGAGCCGTCGCCACAGGGACGCGGCCAGATAGTCCCGGGCCGCTGGAAGGTACTTCCGGCTGTCGGGCAGCGCATCGCGCCACCCGTCGAACAAGGCACGGATCTCGTCTGTCCGCGGGGGAACCCTGGTCGCGGTGGCGGCGGCGATCGCCCTGGGCCGGTTGAACTCGTCGATGGGCTGGACGACGACCTGCCCGAACAGGGCATGGATGTCGCCCTGGTACCGAACGATGACGAAGTCGTAGAACTTGGCCAGCGTGCCCGCTCGAGCGGCGACGGTCGACTTGGCGAGCCCGCGCTGGGTTCGTGCCGCACGAAGGTACCTGTCGGCGTCCTCTACCTGCGCGGTCCACAGCGGACGACCCAGGAACCGTGTGAAGTCGAAGATCGCCCCGCGTTCGGCGGCGGCCGTCCCATCGGTGAGCCCGGCAGCACTGAGGGCCAGCGAGTACTGGTCGATGAGTTCCTGCTCGAACTCCTCGGCGTCGATCCGGCTACGCGAACTGCGCGCCGACTCGACCGACCGCACTACCGCGAGCGCCATACCCCAACCTCACAAACCTCAACGAGTTGTCGAGAACTTAGCATGAACGTCAGGAATCATGACGCACGGTCAGGATGGCGTGTCGGATCCCCCTCCCGTCATCAGTCCAAGTCACCGGCCCACCACACCACACGGTCCCTCGCGGAACTGAATGGTGTTGAAACA
>NZ_JCAKNE010000054.1:0-12641 GCF_059515965.1 Propioniciclava sp. LT432
GAGTTGTTGGCACTGGGGTTGGCGCTGGGTCACGTGCGGAGCGCGGTGGTCGCGTTCGTGTCGGCGGACGACCCAACCGGGGAATCGCTGTTCCTGGCGGCGGAGTGTCTGGACCTGGAGGGCCTGTTCGGTGACTTCGGGGTCGTGCCACAGCAAGTCGATCCCGGCTTGGACGCGATCGCGTCGCTGGACGCCGCGTCCAATGTGTTGGTCGCAGCGCGGCAGGTGGTGCCGCTGGCCTTGTGGGCCGCGTTACAGGCGGTGCGGGCGAGGGCAGCACGATGACCACCACGGTCGGGATGCTGCTGGACGACGTCCACACCCGCGCCTGGGACCTGTGTGCGGAACTCGAGGACCGGCGTGCCGAGAATCGCTACGGCGAGCGCGGCCTGGAGGTTCTGGCGGTATGGCCCAGGTTGGCGACCGCAGCTCTCCGCGTCCTGGACGCGGTGCCAGTGGAACCGGCATGGCTGGACGACATGGGGTCCGTCCGGTTGGTGTTGGGCCAAGTCGGGCGAGGGGTGCTCGAGGCCACGGCCGACAACGGTTCCGCAGCAGCGTCCCTGAAGCCCGATCCGGCGGTGGGCGAGCTGGCGCTCCGATTGGGGCTGATCGCGGACCTGCTGGTTGGCGAGAAACCGGCGCGCACCGATGTGGACCGGGCTGCTCTGGAGGGCTTACAGGCCAACGTCGTCTCGATCGTTCACGCCGTGGCCACGGTGTCCCTGCCACTCCTGCAGGACCGGGACCATCTGCAGGCGCCTCGATCGGTGCTGGCTGCTGTCAAGGCCCGCACGGAACGGTTCGCGATGATCCCCGCCGAACGACGGAGCGGCCGATACGAGGACGTGGGCGCGGTCACGTCGAAGTCGTTGGACGCTGCGATCTCGACCTGGGTGCACGCCACGGTAGACATCCTGAGCTCGCGCCGGGGGGTGAGCCAGGCGGCCCTCCAGGTCGCCGCGGGTGACGCCTTGATCCTCACCGCGACGGCAGGAACGGTCTGCGCGGCGGCCCGCCGGCTAGGACTTGTGGACGCAGACCGGGCAGCCGTGGCCACCTCGGCGCTGGGAGCGGCGCACGCCGCTTGGCGGCGGCCGGCAGCGTGGCCGGAAACGGTCCGACTGGAGGGAGTCCGTGACCCCGAACATGTCCACGCGTCGCGTCAGCTCCGGAAGCTGGTCACCGACAACCTGCGCCAGGGGCGGGACTGGTTGCCGCCCGAGCGCATGGCTGACCGGTTCGACATGGGGCTACTACTGGGCACGATGCGCCGCGGCGTTCATGGGGTAGGAAACGTGGCGTTGGCCCACTTCCAAGCTCTCGACACGCTGGTGCGTGGACGCGGCCGACTGTGGATCGCTGCATCCGCAGTCACCCAAGCGGCTTACCGCGGGCCAACGACCATTGAGGCCGCTCTCCGTCACGGTTGGGTCCAGATGCCGCTAGGCGAGCCCGCCGGTCGTGCACTCCATGCCGACGCGAAACACGCCCTCGACATGACCACGATGGCCCTTGCTGCTCTGGACCGCACCGCAGCCTCTGTCACCACCCGTCAGTCCGACGGTGGGCTGCGGTGGGACCGCGCCCGGATCGTGGCAGTCGAGACGACGGACCAGCCCGTCCTGTTCGAGACCGTTCGTTCCTCGCCCTTGGCCGGCTTCCGGGCCGAACAGCGGAACCCGATCCAGCTCGGCGGCCGTCCCGCGCCGGGACCGCGACGGTGACCCCTGCCATCCCCCCGCCGCGCAGCGACGCTCCGCGCGGGGAGGTCGACGCTTGGGTGTTGACTGGTCGGATCAGCCCGCGACGCGTGGTGCGCTCCGCAGGGGTGGATGGCGATGGTCAGCCGCTCAACAGCTACCCGCTGGTCCATCCCATCGCAGGGGCACGACCCCGGACGCCGTGGGCCGTGCACCTCGCCGACGCGACCGGTCGCTATCGACTGTTGTGCGTCGATTTGGACGCCAAAGGTTCGTCCGAGGCCGCCGCCGCGGACGCCACTCAGTTCGGCGAGCTGGTGTCCGAACTGGGGATCGAGCACCTGGTGTGCGCGTCCGGACCCACGGGCGGCCGGCACGTGTGGATCGGACTGCGCGACGCACTGGACGCCGAGGCGGTCCGCGCCCTGGCGTACCTGCTGAAGGCCTGGCTGCCCTCCCTCGATGTCGCACCGCTGACCAACCCGACTTCGGGATGCGCGCGCCCCCCGGGTGCACCGCATCGCCTCGGGGGTAACTCGCAAGTGATCGCCGGATCGGTGGCGGTGCTCACCGAGCCCACCGTCACCACAGGCCAGATCCACGCGCTGATGAGCCGGGTCGCCGACCACGTCCATGCAGTCGAGCCGGCGACCCAGCCGACGCGATCCCGTCCCGTTGCGGTGGTGGACGGAATGCCGTTCCTGCCCGGGACCAAGCGGGCCCTCTCAGCGTCCTGCCGAGGGCTGCTGGAGGCGACCCCGACCGGAGACCTGTCAACCGTGCTGTGGCGGGTGCTCTGCGGCGCAGCGGCGGCCCGCTGGCGGTTCAGGGACGTCTTGGCGCTCGCCGACGCGCCAGGGCTCGAGCACGCCCGCACCCTCCGCGCGGGGGCAACCCGGATGCCACGCCCGACACGCGGGCCAGCGTCCCCAACGGCGATGCTGCGCCGCCAGTGGACCCGCGCCGTCCAGGCAGTCGCCCAACTCGGCCCCGGCCAAGCCATTGAGGGCACCGATAAGAGCTTCGACACCCGCGCTGAGGTCGTCACAGAACTCGTCCGCACCGTGCAGCGTCGAGCGGACGCCACTGCCGGTCGGTGGGGCCGCTCCCGAGCGTGCCACGCGCAGCGGCGCGTCCTGGATGCGCTGTGCCTGTTCCACCTCCAAGGCGTCCGTCCCGACGAGGTCGAGGCCGACATCCGCCGCCTGGCAATGACCTGCGGCCTCGACCGCGAGACCGCCCGGCGATCCCTGCTCGCGCTGACGACCGACGGCTGGATCACCCGAACCCAGTCCGCCGTCGGGCGCCGCGGTGCTCGCTGGTCCATCGACCCGGGCGGCGCCGTCCACAGCCGCATCAGCGAGCTGCTGTCACAAGCGGACCCGCGCCCCGCTGGCACCGGCTCCGCCCTGCGCTCCGCGCTCCTCAACCAGCTCGCGGACCGGCTGAACGACAACGCACACGATGCCTTCGCCACCAACGGTGGCCTGGGCCCCGACGCCGGCACCCTCTACGGACGCTTGAGGGAACCGATGGACGCCGCGGAGTGCTCCTACCTTCTGGGGTGGTCAATCGACAAGACGACCATCATGCTTGATCGGTTGAATTCGGTCGGCCTGGTTGAGTGGCGCGAGCGATGCTGGCGGCGCGTTGACACCGCGCAGATTGATCAAGTCGCGATCGCCCTGGGAACCAACGGAGTAGGGCAGCGACGAGCCGACCTCTACGCCGTCGAGCGGACCCTGTGGGCTTGGTGGTGCACCGAAGTCGAGCAGCTGCGCACGGTGCGGTCTCGGCGTGGCTCCCAACGCGTCCGACAAGCGCGTTCATGGCCTCCCCACCCCCGACGTCACAACGGACGAGCTGACTTTGCGGCCGCTCGACGGACGCTTCGCCGCCGACCAGAAACGCTAGTGGGACTGGTGTCACTCCGTGGGACGCCCGAAGCCGCACCGATTTCGCGGCCTACATTCGGGGCACTGTCCCCCAGGACGACGCTCAACAGAACAGGACCAGGGCTCCCTGGCCGAGTCACCCCCGGCTCGAGTGAACGAAGTCGTTCAAAGAATTTTGCCCCGGGGTGTCCGCCAACGGCCCTCCTCCTTACTTCTGGTAGGTGAAGGAGAAACCCCATGGTGAACAAGAACACCCTCGGACGGGCCCTGCTCGCGCTCGCGCTAGCGCCCGTGATGGCTGCCTGCACGGCTGCGCCAGCATCGAGCCCTTCCGCATCCGTCGCTCCGACGCCCACGCAGACCGCTCCGACGCTGTCGCCGGCTGAGCAGGACCTCGCCAACGCCAAGCAGGCCGTGACGAACCTCTGGTCAGTCGTTGATCGCTTGACCAATGACCCCCAAGCATCACTGCAGGACCTCGACACCGTGGCGTCCGGTGAGGCGTTGGAGTTCTTCCGCAAGAACCTCACCGGTTACCGACTCGAGCAGCTCACCGGGTCGGGCAGTTCGGTTGTTGAGCTCCAGTCAGCCCAGCCGTCCGGGAACAACAGCCAGGGCGTTCCCACGTGGACCGTCACCGCTTGCGTCGACACGAGTGACACCAAGCTGGTGGACCCCTCCGGCAAGAACGTCACAGCACCGCCGTACCGCTTCCAGCACCGCTCGGTCGTGGTGGAAAGGTCAGGGGCCCTGCGGGTCGACCAAGACGAAGTGCTGGGCACATGCTGACCCGCGCGTTCGCGGCGATCGGGTTGGCTGTCGCATCGGTGCTCCTGGGAGCCGTCCCGGCGATCGCGGCCGGGCCGCCGGTGGACTGCGGCTCCGACGCTCAGTGGGACGGCCGCCAGTGCAAGATCACCGCCACCAACCCCGGTCGGTCTGGCAAGACACCGCTCAGCGGCGGTGGCGGAAGCGGGGAGTCGGCACCCCGAACCTGCGCCTACGGTTCGATCCCCATGCCTTGCCAAGATGCCGAATTCGGCTGGTGGTCGGATTCCAAGAGCTGCTACGTCCAGCTCACCAACCCCCAGCCACCGGCCACCGCGCCTGCCTGGGAAGGCCACACCGACGGCGCCATTTACGACTGCTCGCTCCCACGTTCAGGGGGTTTTGGCGGGCTTCAGTACAGGTTCTGGTCCGCCACCGCCCCCGCGGGTCCTGATCCCGTCGTGTTGGCGCAACAGGCGATCGCGAGCATGAACTTGAGGCCGATCTCGATCGGGATCGTGCCGGAGGACCGACCGGGCTCGGTGGGTCTGGTCGGGATGCCGGTCTGGTTGTGGGCATCCAGCCCGGACGCGCAGTCGTGGGGCCCGATCACCCGCAGCGCGTCGGCGTCCGGAGTGACCGTGACCGCAACGGCCAAGGTCCAGCGGGTCCGCTGGCAGATGGGCGACGGCGCCGTGGTGGTCTGCGCCGGGCCGGGCACTGCCTATGAAGACCGGTTCGGCAAGACCGACTCACCCACCTGCGGCTACACGTACAGCAAGCCGGGCACCTACACCGTCCAGGCCGAGACGCAGTGGTCGGTGGCATGGTCGGGCATGGGCCAATCCGGGACGATCCCCGTCACCTTGAACCAAGCGACCACGATCACGGTCGGAGAATTGCAGGTCCTCACGACGGGCTGACCGAGCCCTCCCCCCTTCCGTGCACGCACCCCCCACGAGAGCGAGCCACCCCATGTCAGTGACCACCCGCCCGTCCACCACCAAGCCGGCCGCCGCGCCGGCTCAGGAACCGCCGGCGCTGGCCACGCCACCGAAGTTGCGCCGACGACCCGTCGCCCTGCTGGTGTCGGTCGCCACCATCGTCCTCGGCTCGCTGGGCGGATTGTGGTTGTGGACCGCCGCCGGCCACACCACCGAAGTCCTCGCGGTTCGCACGCTGGTACATCGCGGTGAGGTGATCGACCGCGACGACCTGATGACGGTGCGGGTCAGCCTTGACCCGGCAGTCCAGACAGTGGCAGCCACCCAAGCGGACGCCGTCGCCGGCCAACGAGCCGCGCTCGACCTCGCACCCGGCGGCCTGCTCACCCCCAGCGACTTCGCCACCTCGGTGCTGCCGGCACGAGGAACCTCGGTGGTGGGCGTCGGCCTTGCGCCGGGCATGTTGCCAGCTGAGCCGATCGCGCCGGGCGACGCGGTGCGCGTCGTGCAGACCCCTGGCGCCCAGGGTGAGGTCGCCGATGCACCGGTGACAGTCTCGGCGACCGTGGTGGGCGTGCATCCTTCGGAGACGGGCGACCAGACGATCGTCGATGTGGTGGTCCCTGCGGAGGCCGCGGCGGATCTGGCGGCGCGGGCGGCCACCGGCAAGGTGGCTCTGGTGCTTGATTCCAGGGAGCGGTGAGTCGGCCATGGCGATCATCGCGTTGACGGCAGGCTCCGGCTCCCCGGGGGTGTCGACCACGACCGTGGGCCTCGCGCTGTGCTGGCCGCGTCCGGTGGTGCTGGTGGAGGCCGACCCGACGGGCGGGTCGGGGATCTTGGCCGGCTACTTCCAAGGCCAGGTCGCCCACGACGGCGGCCTGATCGAATTGGCGATGGCCCAACGTGAGGACCTGGTTGCCGCCGAGCTGCCGCACCAGCTCCTCGATCTGCCTGGCTCGCAGGCTCGGCTGCTGCCCGGCAGCCGCTCCCACGCCCAGGCAGGCAGCATGACCACCTTGTGGCCGGTGCTGTTGGATGCGTTACGGGATCTGGAGGCAACCGGACAGGACGTGTTGGTCGACGCGGGCCGCCTCGGCTTGGTCGGCTCTCCGGCCCCACTGTTGTACGGCGCGGACCTGACGTTGCTGTTGACGCGCAGCACCTTGCCCGCGGTGATCGCGGCCACGTCGTGGGCCGAGACCCTCCGCGACCAGACCGAGGCCACCGCCACCCGCGTGGGCGTGGTGGTGATTGGTGAGGGCCACCCGTACTCGGCCCGCGAGGTGTCCGACGCGCTGGGTCTGCCCTTGGTGGGCACCCTGCCGTGGGACCGCCGCTCGGCCGCGGTCTTGTCCAGGGCCCGCGGCTCCTTCTCCAGGCGCGCTCCATTGCGCTCGGGGTTGTCGGCCTTGGGAGAGGCGATCCGCGTCCACGCCTCAGCAGGAGTGGGTCGTCCGGTGTCCCCGCTGGCGTGGTTGGCCCGTTCCGTTCCGCAGACTTTGGGAGGTTCCCGATGACGCTGCCCCTTGACGAGAGGCGACCCGACCCGCGGTCGTTGCCGTTGTTCGCGTCCCGCGCCCGGCGCGCTGACGCCGGTGAGGAGCACGTGGGGCGGCCGGCTCGGCCGCGATCGGCTTCCGGGCTGCATGCCGTGCCCGCCGGCGAGCCTTCGGGCACGCCCACCCCGCGCCGCGCCACGGGATCTGAGGTGGATTGGGAGTTGGTGGCCGCGTTCCGGTCACAGGCCTCGGAGTTGTTGACCAAGCAGCTCGGCGGCGATCGGCTGCACCTGGACAAGGCCGCTCAGGAGGCTTTGGGCCGCTCGATCATCGTGGAGCTGCTGGAGGCTGCGGCAGCGGACGCCGTGACCGCCGGCCGGCCATCGTGGACGCCTGTCCAGCAGGACGAGTTGGCGCAGGCGATCTTCAACGCCTTGTTCCGCATGGGTCGCCTGCAGCCCTTGATCGAGGATGACAGGATCGAGAACATCTCCATCGTCGGGTTCGACGGGGTGTGGCTTGACCTGGCCGACGGCAGCCGGGTCCCGGGACCGCCGGTCGCTGACTCGGACCAGGAGTTGACGGACTTCCTGACCTTCCTGGCGTCCCGGTCGGAAATTTCGGCTCGCCCCTTCAGCGAGGCCCAGCCAAAACTGCACCTCCAGCTGGATGACGGGTCGAGGCTGGCGGCCACCGCCTGGGTGAGCCCACGGCCGCTCGTGTTGATCCGCCGGCACCGGCTCACCGAGGTCAGCCTGCAGGACCTGGTTGATCGTCAGGCATTGTCGCCGTTGGCCGCGTCGTTCCTGACCGCAGCGGTCCGGGCCAGGTTGTCGGTCGTGGTGGCGGGGGCGCAGGGGTTCGGGAAGACGACGATGGCCCGCGCCTTGTGTGGCGCATTCGACCCCAAGGAGTCGATCGCCACGCTGGAGTCGGAGTTCGAGCTGGGTCTGCACGAGATGCCGGACCGGCACAAGATCGTGTACGCGTGGCAGTCGCGGCCCGGCTCGGGGGAACGCGGCCCGGACGGTCGACAGTCGGGGGAGTTCACGCTGAATGAGGCCCTGCACGACTCGTTTCGGTTTACGGCGGGGCGCACGATCGTGGGGGAGGTCCGTGGCCCGGAGGCCTGGCTGATGGTCAAGGCGATGGAGTCCGGGTCGGGGTCGATCTCGACGACCCACAGCGTGAACGCGCGCGGTGCAATGCGAAAGCTCGTCACCTGCGCGATGGAGTTTGGGCCGCAGGTCACCCACGAGCTGGCCACCCGCAAGCTCGCCGAAACCATCAACCTGATCGTGCAGCTGGACATGGAGGTCGAGGAGTTGCCGGACGGCACCGAACGGCGCCACCGGTGGGTGTCCGAGATCGTCGCCATCAGCCCCGGCGAGAAGGACCTCGGCTACGCCACCACCACGGTGTTCGACGCCCATGAGGGCCGGGTCGCGGTCGCGCACACGCTCCCGGACGAGTTGCGGCGGCTGGAGCGTCACGGGTTCGACCTGGCTGGCTTCCTCACCGAGGCACGCTCGAGCGGTGTGATCGCATGACCGCCCTCCTCGCTGCGCTCTCCGGCGCCTTGGTGACCGCTGGCGTCCTGGGTGTCATCGCGTCACTCCGCCCCCGCCCGGTGGCCCCGCCCACCAACCCGCGCCGAACCGCTGCCCTGCGGCGGCGCGTCCGGAAGATCCCGACCCGCACCCGCGTGTTGGCGCTGGTCGGCTTCGGCGCCGGCGCGTTGGTCGCGGTGCTGTCGGGCTGGCTGGTCGCGGTGGTGGCGATCCCGCTGGCCGTGGTCGGTCTGCCCAGCCTGTTGCGGTCCCCGGCTGAGACGGCCCAGATCGAACGCCTCGAGGCGATGGCGGAGTGGACGAGGAACCTCGCCGGCGTCCTCACAGTCGGGGTCGGGTTGGAGCAGGCACTGGTCGCCACCCTGCGCTCCACCCCCGAACCGATCAAGCCGGAGGTGTCCAGGCTGGTAGCCCGGCTGCGTGCCCGCTGGTCGACCGAGGACGCCCTGCTGAAGTTCGCTGACGAGCTGGACGACGCGACCGGGGACCTGGTGGCCGCCTACCTGATCCTGGGTGCCCGGCGACGCGGCGCCGGCCTGGCCAGCGTGCTGCAGGGGTTGGCCGAGTCGGTGGCCGACGACGTCACCGCCCGCCGCAAGGTCGAAGCTGACCGGGCCAAGCCCCGCGCCACCGCCCGCAACGTCACCTTGATCACTCTGGGGGTGCTCGGGTTCCTCGCCTTCAACGGCCAGTTCATGGCCCCCTATGGCACCCCGCTGGGCCAAGCCCTGCTGGCGGTGTTGCTGGGCGCGTACGCCGGCACATTGGTCTGGCTACGGCGGATGTCGGTGGGTGAGCCCCTCCCGCGGTTCCTCGGCGAAAGCCATGGGTTCAGGATTACTGAAGGATCCTCCGCCTTGAACCCAAGGGTAGGTCACTGATGAGCCGCTCACGTGTTACCTGGGGTTCGGGAACTGGGGGGTACGGGTGTGTGGTCCTCAAGGTCGGGGTGGGTGAGGGTGCTCAGGTAGTGCGCGGCGGTCTCGATGGTGATGCCGAAGAAGTCGCAGAGGCGACGGTGGTCGCCGCCGGCGTTGACCTCGGCGAGGATGCGGTCCTGGCGCATTGCGCTGGGTGGGATGCCGAGCTTGTCGGTGAGCCAGGGGACCCGGACGGGTTCGAGGGTGGATGCGGACCGGCTGTGCACGAGGAAGTGCGGGTTGATGCTGCCGGGCCAGCGGTGGTGTCGGTGGAGGAGGTACCGGTCCAGCGTGGCCTTGGTGGCGTGGGCGAGCAGGATCGTGCGGTCTGGCAAGTGGATCCGGTGGTCATGGATGTCGACCAGTTGGAGGGCGCTGGCTTCGGCGGGCCGCAGCCCGTGGACGCCGATCAGCGCGGTGATCGCGGCGGTGGCTGGGTCGGGGGAGTTGAACAGGGCACCGAGCACGGCGGTATCGGTGGGCATGGGGATGCGTCGCTCGAAGTTGCCCATGTTGAGTTGGGCGGTCGGGTTGACGAAGAGCACGTGGTGTCGCTTGAGGGTGGTGAAGATCGAGCGCAGCGCGGCGCCCAGTTTGGCGCGTGGGGTGCCTTCGCCGGGCAGGGCGGCGAGGATGTGCGTCCGGCTGATTTCGCGCAGCGATTGATGGCCGGCTGCTGCCCAGGTGAGGAGCGTCGGCAGGGCCCATCGCGTGCGGAGCTTGATCGACTGGTCGTGGCGCGGTCGGCTGCGCGGCGGGGTGGTGCTGCCGTGGTGCAGCACGTTGAACCAGATCAGCAGTTCGTCGGCCATGGGGTCGGGCAGGCCTTGGAGTTGGCGTTCGAACCAGGCGTCCAGCGTCGAGGTGCGGTCGTCGATGAGCATCCCGGCGTCTTGCAGGACGAGGAGCGCGAGTCGGACCCGGAGGCGGTGTCCGATGAGGTCGAGGACGTGGCTGGCGCGGATGGGTGGGGCGGTGATCTGGTGCTTGGCCAGCAGGACCCGCAGCGTGATCCGGGTCTTGAGGGATTGCCGTTGGGTCCAGCCGTGCCGGGCGGCCATGTCGAGGGCATGGTCGTCGAGTTGGGTGGCGAATTCGTGGTTGGGTGGCTCGCCGACACCGTGGCGGCGGGCGGGATCTTCGACCGGGTGGTAGTCGAACAGGCTGGGTTGGTCGGCGTTCGTCGATGGAGGGCCGGTATCGGGTGCTTCCAGGGGTGTGCCGGGCAGCGGCAGTTGATCGCGGCGACGTCGGAAGTCACGGCGACGGTGCGGTCGGTATCCGTTGCGGTATCCGCTCATGTCGGCGAACCACAGCTGTTGTCCGCCGCGGTTGGCGGTGACCACGTCGCGGGGGAGTCCGTACTGGGCTTGGTTGTAGAGGGTCTGCATCCAGCACAGGCGGCAGGCCTGGTGCTCGTTGATGGCGAGTTCACGATGGCAGCTGATGCACACGCCCTCGACGGGATAGCGGTGACGCCAGCCGCGGCAGGCTTGGCAGGTCCATCCGCGGAGGCGGGTGACTCCCCAGGCCAGGCAGTCGCGGCAGGAGTCGGGCGGTTGGGGTGCGAAGGGATGGCATTGGCGGCACAGCCGGCCGGCCCAGTAGTCGCCGGTGGCGCCGCAGCTTCGGCAGGGAAGCGGTCGGCCGAAGCTGCCGGGTTTGCAGTCGTAGCACCAGCGACGCTTGACGTAGGCCTCGGGCTTGCGTCCGCAGCCCTCGCACGTCTTGGGGGCGGTCACGCGGGTGGCTTGCTGCGGGGACGCCCCGTTGTCGGCGCTCGCCGTCGGGCGGGTGCCGTGGGTGAGGCAGCTGCCACGGCCTTGACGGCTTGTTGCCGGGCGGTCACTGCGTCGGGTTCGCACACGAGGATGTCGGTCGGCTGGCAGCCGAGCACGAAGCAGATCACATCGAGGTCATCGAGCCGGATGGTGGTGGGTGTTCCAGCCCATAGCCCGGACATCTTCCCGGCACTGATGTCGAGGCCGGCCTCGGCCAGCCGTCGGCGTAGTTCGGTGGATTTCCAGATGCCGGCCTCGGCGGCCTTCATCCGCAGGTTCCAGCGCATGGGTTCATACCTCCTTGTGGGGTGCGGGGTGGGTGATTCGATCCAGGGTCCGCTGGTTGGCGGCCGCCCAGGACGCTTCGATGTGGGTGGAGTGGACGTGGATGTACTGGGTTGTGGTGGACAGCCAGCTGTGACCCATCAACTCCTGGATGGCCTTGAGTGTCATGCCCTGCTGGTACAGGTGCGATGCGCAGTAGTGCCGCAGGACGTGGGGGGTGAGCCGTCGGCTCCAGTCCGGCAGCCACCGTTCCACGGCGTCGGCCAGTCCGGTGCGGAGTGCTTCGGTGCCGAGCCGGGTGCAGTGGCCACTGAGCCGGTCGCGTCGTTCGCTGGGCAGCAGCGGGGCGGCAGGGTCGTCGTAGTCGTCGCCGAACTGGTGGCGCACGTCGGTCAGCCACCACTCCAACAGTGCGTCGACGTCGTCGATTGCTGGCACGATTCGTACTTTGGCGCCTCGGCCCCGGCTGCCCTTGCCGTGGCGGACGTGCAGCTTGCCGTGGGGACCAAGCTCGGGATGCCAATCGGCGACGTCCAGCATGACCGTCTCGTTGATCCGCAGACCGAGCCGTCGCCACAGGGACGCGGCCAGATAGTCCCGGGCCGCTGGAAGGTACTTCCGGCTGTCGGGCAGCGCATCGCGCCACCCGTCGAACAAGGCACGGATCTCGTCTGTCCGCGGGGGAACCCTGGTCGCGGTGGCGGCGGCGATCGCCCTGGGCCGGTTGAACTCGTCGATGGGCTGGACGACGACCTGCCCGAACAGGGCATGGATGTCGCCCTGGTACCGAACGATGACGAAGTCGTAGAACTTGGCCAGCGTGCCCGCTCGAGCGGCGACGGTCGACTTGGCGAGCCCGCGCTGGGTTCGTGCCGCACGAAGGTACCTGTCGGCGTCCTCTACCTGCGCGGTCCACAGCGGACGACCCAGGAACCGTGTGAAGTCGAAGATCGCCCCGCGTTCGGCGGCGGCCGTCCCATCGGTGAGCCCGGCAGCACTGAGGGCCAGCGAGTACTGGTCGATGAGTTCCTGCTCGAACTCCTCGGCGTCGATCCGGCTACGCGAACTGCGCGCCGACTCGACCGACCGCACTACCGCGAGCGCCATACCCCAACCTCACAAACCTCAACGAGTTGTCGAGAACTTAGCATGAACGTCAGGAATCATGACGCACGGTCAGGATGGCGTGTCGGATCCCCCTCCCGTCATCAGTCCAAGTCACCGGCCCACCACACCACACGGTCCCTCGCGGAACTGAATGGTGTTGAAACA
>NZ_JCAKNE010000055.1:0-10939 GCF_059515965.1 Propioniciclava sp. LT432
CCGTGATGCCTCATGTCAATACCTCCGGATGGATTAGGTCGTTGCCTCACCTGTGACCTCCGGTTCGGCAGGAGTCGTTGCCTCACGTGTCTCCTCCGGTTCAGCCGGTCGCGGCACGGCGTTGCCGGGCGGTACGGCCCTTGGCCTGGGCGAGGGCTTCGAGGCGTCCGGTGTGGTGGAGGATCTCGCGTTGCAGGGCACCGAGGCGAAGCTTCTTGAACCGGGCGTTCATCGTGATCACGGGCCGTTTCCGGGTCGCGGGGTGGGCGAGGGCACGCTGGTGCGGGGTGGCGGCCTGGTGGTACTTCTTGACGACCTTGGCGCCGTCGCGGTGCTTGGAGGCCAGCTTCAGGCTGGGCAGGAAGTAGTTCGCGAACGCGTCATCCAACGCCCAGATCCGGTTCAGCAGCTCGAGCTCGGCGTCGGTGTCGTACCGGTAGTAGCCGACCAACTCCCGCACCCGGGCCCAGTTCTTCTGCTCCACGTAACAGCCGTCGTTCTTCTTCCCCGCCCGCCCGCGCGTGAACGTGATCTTGCGGGTCTCGCAGTAGTGCAGGAAGTGGTGGTTGATGAACTCCGACCCGTTGTCGGAATCGATCCCCACGATCGGGAACGGGAACATCCCGGCGGCGTGGTCGATGGCCTCGATCACCCACCGACGGGCCCGGTTCGGCACCGACCGGTTCACCGTCCACCCCGTCGCCACATCGGTCATCGTCAACGTGTAGCAGTACTCACCCGAGGCCACCCCACCGTCGTGGGCGACCAGGTCGATCTCGACGAACCCCGGCGTCGCATCGTCCCAGTCAGCGAACGTGCGGATCGGGATCTGGTGTTTCAACAACGACCCCGGCTTGGTGTGCGTCCGGCCGCGTAGCGTCATCCGCTTCCGCTCCCCGGCGAGCATCCGGTCGATCGTGGCCGCCGAGATACCGGCCAACAACTCGGCCTGGGTGTCGTCCAAGACGATCTCCCCCTCCACCCGCAGCAGGGGCACCAGCACGGGCATGAACGGCGCCAGGATCTTCCCCGCCGGCGCCCGCAACAGGGTCCAACAGCGCACCAGGGCGGGCAGCAGGTCATCGCCGTAGACCCGCGACCGCGGCTTGCGAGGCCGGACCGGTTTGACGACCAGCACCTCCCGTAACGCCGCCCGCGCATAGTCACGATGCCAGCCCGTCAACTCGACCAACTCGTCCAGGATCCGCGACTTCCCGGCCCGGTCCGCCCCCTTGTAGGCCAACGCCTTCTTCACCGTGACAGCCCTGCGCTCGCTCAAGGTCAGCTCCATCCCCGGATCGTTCAGGCGGAGACCCTTACGCGAGGCAACGACACCCCCGAACCGGAGAAACTCACCTGAGGCAACGACCCCCTCGAAGCGGAGGTCTTAGGTGAGTCAACTCGTCCACTTGACCCAGAGCCCGGAATCGCCTTATGGTATGCCCAAAAGAACTTTGGTCCGACCAAACGATCCCATTGGCAGAACAACGGAGTCTCCCATGGTCCTTCTCGGGGCTTTCCTCCCGGACACCAACCCCCTCGGCGTCCAGTGGCTCTCCGCCCTGGTCGCCGCCCTTCCCATCGTGGCCATGCTGGTGACCCTCGGCCTCCTCAGGTGGAAGGCCCACCTCGCGGGCGGCTTCTCGTGGGCCGTCGCGCTGCTCGTCGCGGTCACCGCATTCGGCATGCCGGTGGGCATGGCGCTGAGCACCAGCGCGCACGGCTTCCTCTACGGCCTGTTCCCCATCGTGTGGATCCTCCTGACCGCCGTCTGGATGTACGACATCACGGTGGTTTCCGGCCGGTTCGACGATCTCCGCCGATCCTTCTTCCTGCTCAGTGACGATCCCCGAGTCCTCGCTCTGCTCATCGCCTTCTGCTTCGGCGGCCTCCTCGAGTCCCTGGCCGGCTTCGGGGCCCCGGTGGCGATCACCGCCGCGATGCTCGTGGCGATCGGGTTCAGCCCGATCCGCTCGGCCATGACCGCGCTGTTGGCCAATACCGTTCCGGTCGCGTTCGGCGCGGTCGGCCTGCCCGTCATCATGGCCGCCAAGGTCGGCGAGCTCGACGTGATGCCGGTCTCCATCATCTCCGGCCGCATGACCGCGATCCTGTGTCTCGTCGTGCCCTTCCTGCTTCTCGCCGTCATGGACGGCATGAAGGGCATCAAGGAGGTCTGGCCCTTCGGCCTGGTGGTGGCCGCCACCTTCGCCGCCATGAAGTGGATCGTCTCGGCGAGCCCCCTGTTCAACCTCACAGAGGCTGTGGCCGCCATCGTCAGCGTCGCGGTCGCGATCGTCTTCCTGAGGTTCTGGAAGCCCCAGGGCAGTGATTCCGCCGTGGCCCGGGTGGCCGCCCCCATCGACCCTCTGCTCGAGAAGCACCTGCCGGCCCCCGCCACGCCGGTGGGTGCGGACAGCACTCCCCTCACCACGCATCGCATCCTCATGGCGCTGGTACCCTACGCCCTGGTCATCGTCGTGTTCGGCATCGCCGCACTCCCGCAGGTCAAAGCGGCCTTGGTGTCGACCGACGTCAGGTTCGCATGGCCGCTGCTCGGCGAGATGATGAACGTGGCCGGGCAGAGGGCATCCCACCAGACGTTCACGCTCGCGTGGGCGTCCACCCCCGGCATCCTGCTGGCTTTGGTCGCCGTCGTCGTCGGCCTCATCTACCGGCTCAGCCTCGGCACGATCTTCGCCACGCTGGTGAAGAACGCGAAGAAGCTGCAGTCCTCCGCGCTCACCATCGGGTCTGTCGTCGCGCTCGCCTACGTGATGGGCGACTCGGGGCAGACGCTGGCACTCGGCCTGTTCATCGCGATGACCGGTGCCCTCTACCCATTCTTCTCGCCCATCCTCGGATGGATCGGCACCTACGTCACCGGCTCCGACACCTCCGCCAACATCCTGTTCTCCGGCCTGCAGTCCGGCGTCGGCCACGAGATCGGAGGCAACGGTGCCCACCTCGACGTCGAACAGATGCGCGTCCTCCTGGTCGGGGGCGGTGGGATCGGCGGGGTCGTGGGCAAGATGATCTCGCCCCAGTCGTTGTCAGTCGCCTCGACCTCCATCGGCCTGCCGGGTTCCGAGTCCGCCGTCCTGCGCCGCATGCTGCCCTGGAGCCTCGTCCTGCTCGTCCTGCTCATGGCCCTGTCCGGCTTCATGTCCACGCCGGTCCTCAGCTGGCTGCTCCCCTGATCCACGTACCGCTAAGGAGTCTTCGATGACCGCACCCGTCAATCCCGTCGCAGAGGCCGGTCTGCCCGGTCTCGGCAAGAAGGTGGCCCTCTTCGCCACCTGCATCAATGACACGATGATGCCGGGAGCCCCGGCCGCCACCGTGAAGCTCCTGGAGCGCCTGGGCTGCACGGTGGAGTTTCCCCGCAGTCAGACGTGCTGCGGCCAGATCCTCACCAACACCGGCTACTTCGATGAGGCGCTCGTGACCGTCAAGTCCTACGTCAAGGCTTTCGGAGAGTACGACTACGTCGTCGGTCCGTCCGGCTCCTGCGTCGCGTCGGTGCGCCACCAGCACCCGATGCTGGCCCAGCACGCCGGGGACGCCGGCCTGGAGCGCGAGTCCACCGCTGTGGTGGCCCGCAGCTACGAGCTCACCGAGTTCTTGGTGGATGTGCTCGGTGTCGTCGACGTGGGCGCCTACTTCCCCCACCGGGCCACCTACCACCCGACCTGCCACTCCACCCGCTTCGCCAAGGTGGGCGACCGGCCGTACCGCCTGCTCGCGGCCGTCCGCGGTCTGGAACTCATCTCTCTTCCCCACGCCGACGAGTGCTGCGGCTTCGGCGGCACGTTCTCGCTGAAGAACCCCGACGTGTCGATCGCGATGGCCAACGACAAGGCGCGCCACGTCCGCTCCACCGAGTCGGAGTACCTCATCGCAGCAGACAACGCCTGCCTGCTCAACATCGGCGGTGTCCTGCACCGGCAGCTGTCGGGCATCAAGACCGTGCACCTGGCCGAAGTCCTGGCCTCGACCGAAATGGATGTCGCATGAGCACAGCCGAACGCCGCACCCCCGCTCCGCCCGAGGGCGGCTGGGACGGACTCCCCGTCTTCTCCAAGGCCGTGAAGGTCGAACTGCAGCTCACCCAGCAGCGCAAGAACCTGCGCCACGCGACCGGCACGATCCGCAACAAGCGGGCTGGCCGAGCGGCCGAGGTGCCCAACTGGGAAGAGCTGCGCACCGCCGGTGCCCAGATCAAGGATCGCGTCGCACGCCACCTCGACGCCTACCTCCAGCAGGCCGAGCAGGCGATGACCGCGGCCGGCATCACGGTGCACTGGGCCAGGGACGCGAGCGACGCCAACCGGATCGTCACCGACATCGCCCGCGCCAAGGGCGTCGACGAGGTCGTGAAGATCAAGTCGATGGTGACCCAGGAGATCGACCTCAACGAACACTTGGAAGCCGCGGGCATCGCCGCCTGGGAGACCGACCTGGCCGAACTCATCGTCCAGCTGGGTCACGACCTGCCCAGCCACATCCTCGTGCCGGCGATCCACCGCAACCGCTCCGAGGTGCGGGAAATCTTCGTCGAGGAGATGGGCCGCTACGGCCGTCCGGCGCCCGGAGGGATGACGGACGACCCGGCCGAGCTCGCCGCGGCCGCCCGCATCCACCTGCGCGAGAAGTTCCTCCGGGCCAAGATGGCCGTGTCGGGGGGCAACTTCATCGTCGCCGAGACGGGGACCTTGGTCATCGTCGAGTCGGAGGGCAACGGCCGCATGTGCCTCACCCTGCCCGAGACGCTCGTGTCGATCGTGGGCATTGAGAAGATCCTGCCCACGATCGAGGACCTCGAAGTCTTCCTCAAGCTGCTCCCCCGCTCGTCCACCGGGGAACGGATGAACCCCTACACCTCGCTGTGGACCGGCGTCACGCCCGGCGACGGCCCCCAGGACCTGCACGTCATCCTGCTCGACAACGGCCGCAGCCGCGTGCTGTCGGACCCGCTCGGACGCGCCGCGCTTCGGTGCATCCGCTGCTCGGCCTGCCTCAACATCTGCCCGGTCTACGAGCGCGTGGGCGGGCACGCCTACGGCTCGCCCTACCCGGGACCGATCGGGGCGATCCTCAACCCTCAGCTCCACGGCGTGAGCGACCCCAAGGACCAGGCCCTGCCCTTCGCGTCCACGCTCTGCGGGGCGTGCAACGACGTGTGCCCGGTGCGCATCCCGTTCACCGACATCCTCGTGCACCTGCGGCACAAGGTCGTCGAGCACAAGACCGCCAAGCACCCCACGGTCGAGCAGGGAATGATGAAGACCGTCGCCTGGGCCATGTCCGATGGCAAGAACCTGGAGACGGTGCAACTGGCCACCCGGGTAGCGGGCAAGGTCCTGGACGACCACGTGCTGGGACCCATCCCCGTCCCCTTGGTCGGACGCTGGCTGCGCGCACGCGATGTGGAGGCGCCCCCCGTCCAGACCTTCCGTCAATGGTGGAAGCAGCACGAGGCAGAGAAGAAGGAGGCCTGACATGAACGCACGTGAGGAGGTCCTGCGGCGGGTCCGCGACGCCATCCGGGACGTGACCGAGGAGGATCCGGCGCTTGATGTCACCGTCGAGTGGGCCTACGGGCAGCCGCTCGCCACGGCCGACGTCCTGGCCGACTTCGTCGAGAAGGTGGAGGACTACCGCGCCATGGTCGTGCGGGTGCCGGATGCCGGCGTACCCCAGGCCGTCGCGGACGCTCTGGTCACGCTGGGTGCCACGAGTGTGGTGCTGCCGGGCGGGATCCCCGCCGCGTGGGCCGAGGCGATCGGGGCCGCCGGAGTGCGGATCCTGGCGGACGACCCGCCGCTCGACCACCCGACACTGAACACCGTGGACGCCGTCGTGACGGCTGCCGCGGTGGGCATGGCCGACTCCGGCACGATCGCCCTCGACCACGCCGAGGACCAGGGCCGTCGCGTTCTCAGCCTGTTGCCCGACCGGCACGTGTGCGTCGTTCGTGCCGATCAGGTCGTCAGCGACGTCCCCGAAGGCATCGCCCGCCTTGCGCCAGCCCTGCGCGCCCGGCGTCCGGTCACGTGGTTGAGCGGGGGGTCGGCGACCAGTGACATCGAGCTCAGCCGGGTCGAGGGTGTCCATGGCCCCCGGCAGCTGTGGGTGGTGCTGGCGGAGGGCTGAGCGGGTCTGGTCCGTGGAACGCCGATCCATGCGGAACCACAGCTCCGCAGCTCGCAGCCTTGGGCCTCCATCATGAGGAGGTGGCTGCACCTCGTTGAAGCCAGGACGTCGGGGTCGAGGATCGTCTGCGCCGCAGAACGACGAGTCGGACGTCCAACCGCATCCTCCCGTCCAAGTGTTAGTTACGACGGCGTCGAATGCAGCCGGCGGACAGCTCCGGACACCACTGAGCCCCCCGCCCTCTTGCCACGCTCAAGATTGCACATTGCCGTGGGGAATGCGCGGGGAATGATGGCTCTTCGGACCTGAGCGTGGCGTAGGGGTGCGCGTGTTGGTGCCGGTGATGAGGGTTGAGGCCCTCAAGAATCGGGGTTACCACACCACTCGATTCCGAGGACCTCAACGATGCCCGATCCTACTTCGTGCTGCCGTGTCCACGGCGGCTACTGCCCGCGTTGCGACCTGCTGGTCGGCCTGCCCGGTCTCCACGTGACCGAGGTCGAGAGGACCGAGGGCCGGCTTCGGGTGCAGGGCGAGTCCCGGCCGCCGGCGGTGATGGGCTGCCCCTCCTGCGGGGTGGTGGCTCATGGCCATGGCCGCCAAATGATCGAGTTGATCGACGCCCCGTGCTTCGCGACACCGGTCAGGGTGTTGTGGCGGAAACGACGCTGGAGGTGTCCCGAGTCGTCGTGTCCGGTGACCTCGTTCACGGCGAGGGCGCTGTTGACGTGCCGGGCGACGGCGTGGGCGATCGGGGCCAGGCTTCTCGATCTCGTGCCGGGACGCTCCGGTGAGGTCTACAAGACGTGGCTGAAGACCCGCGGCGACGCATTCCGCACGGGAGTCAAGGTCGCCACGTTGGATCCGTTCCACGGCTACAAGAACGCCATCGACGACCAACTCGCCGACGCCGTCGCGGTCGTTGACGCTTTCCACATCGTGAAGCTCGGCACCGCCGCGGTCGACGAGGTCCGCCGCCGCATCCAGCAAGAGATCCACGGCCACCGCGGCCGCAAGACCGACCCGCTCTACCGGATCCGCAACATCCTGCGCGCCGGCGCCGAACACCTCACCGACCGGCAACGATCACGCCTGCAGCTGGCGTTCGCCGCCAACGAGCAGCACGTGTCGGTCGAGGTCGCCTGGCAGTGCGCGCAGCAACTCCGATCGGTCTACCACCAGCCCAGTCACGCCGACGGGCGGCGGATCGCCGAGACGATCCTCGCCACGTTCCCCAGCTGCCCGATCCCCGAGATCGCCCGCCTCGGCCGCACCCTGAACCAGTGGAAAGACGCGTTCCTCAGCTATTTCAGCACCAACGGCGCCAACAACGGCGGCAGCGAAGCCCTGAAATGCCGACGTCGGCATTTGATGCTTTATGCCGACGTCTGGGTTATGCCGACCTTGGTGGCGTGTGACCTTGTGAATCCCGGTTTGTCCGGGGCGGTTGTCGGCATAATCAGAGGGTTTCGAGCCACGCGAGGATGTCGGCTCGCGGGGTGTACATGCCCGGGGTGACGTGGGGTGGTCTGGTCTTGTCGAGGGCGTCCTCCTTGAGTCGGGTGTCGGCGTGGAGGTACACGTCGGTGGTGGAGGTCTGCTCGTGGCCGAGCCACAAGGCGATGACGATGATGTCGACGCCGGCGTGGAGGAGGTTCATGGCGGTGGTGTGCCGCAGGGTGTGGACCGTGATGTGTTTGCCGGCCATGCTCGGGCAGGACGTGGTGGCGGTGTGTACGTGGGCGGCGAGTCGGTGTTCGATCGCGTCACGGGATAGCGGGGTGCCGTGGGGGCCGGGGAACAGGGCGGTCCCGGGCCGGGTGCTCCGCTCTTGAAGGTAGGCGCGCAGTTGGTCGCCGATCGTCGCGCTGAGCGGGGTGGATCGGTGTTTGCGGCCCTTGCCTTCGCATTCGACGTACGGGCTGGTCCCGGTGTGGATGCTGCTGGTGGTCAGGGTGATCAGTTCACTGATCCGCAGCCCGGTGCTGATCGCCAACGCCAGCATCATCTGGTCACGTCGGCCGGTCCAGGTCGTGGTGTCCGGCGCGGCGAGCAGGGCTTCGGTTTCGGCCTCGGTCAGGTAGCTGAGTAGGGGTTTCGTGGTCTTGGCGGGTGGGATGGCGAGGATCTGACGGATGGAATCGGCGTGTTCTGGGTGGTCGGGCAGCGTGTGGGCGAGGAGGACGCGGATCGCGCTGAGCCGGGCGTTCCTGGTCGCTGCGGTGTTGGAACGGTGGGTGGTGAGGTGGTCGAGAAAGCCGGTGACGGTGCCGCGGTCGAGGTCTTCGAGCCGGAGCTGGTCGGCGCTGGTCCCGGTCGTGACGCTCAGGTGCTTGATCAGGAGGCGCCAGGTGTCGCGGTAGGACGCGATGGTGTTCGCGGCCAGGCCGCGCTGGGTGTGGACGTAGTCGGTGAAGAACGCCTGCAGGACGGTGGCGAGGTAGGTCATCGTGAGTCACTCCGTCGTGTTCGTGGTGTCGACGCGGTGGGCGGCCAGGGCCAGCAGTTCCGGGACGGCCTGGACGTACCAGTACGTGTGGGACGGATCGGAGTGGCCCAGCCAGAGGGCCAGCAGACCGAGCGTCGCAGCCGGGTTACCGGCATCAGTGGTGTAGGCGCGGATCATCTGCCGGGTCGCGAAGGTGTGCCGCAGGTCTACCAAGCAGGGGGCGTGCCCTTCCCAAGTGATGCCGGTCGCGGCCCGGATCCGCTGGAAGTGGTCCTCCACGGTCGCCCGCTGGTAGGCCTTGCCCCGGGTGGTGACGAACAGGGTTCCCTCCAGCGGAGGTGTCGCGGCTTGGCGGTGCGGGCTGGCCAGGTAGCCGGCCAGGGCGTCGAGGGTGGTGGGGTGCAGCGGGATGAGCCGGTCGGGACCGTGCTTGTTGGCCCGGATCAGCAGGGTGGCGTCCTCGACGTTGATGTCGCCGAGGCGGAGTCGCACGACTTCGCCCGGCCTCATCCCGGTCACGGCCAGTAGGGCGATGACGGCGGCCATCGTGGCCTGCACCAACGGATGGGTGAACGCGTGCGGGCAGGCATCGATCAGTGCGTCGACCTCGCCCTGGGTGTAGATGTGGGGCCGGCGCCGGTCCCTGGTGGTAGGCAGCACGTTGGCTGGCGGCACCTGGACGTCCAGGCCGATCGCATGGCAGTAGCGGGCCAGGCCGCGGACCGCGCTGAGGCGTTGGCACTGGTAGGAGTTCTTCAACGAGCCGTCCCCTTGCGCCCAACTCAACGCCTGCGCCACGCTAAAGGACGTACCCGCGTGGCCATGGGCCTGCAGCCATTCGAGGAAACGTCGGGCGTGGCGTTCTTCCTCGACGAGCCGGAATCCCAGCGCCCGCCGCTGGGTGAGGTACACCTCCAGTACCGTCCACAGGCCAACATCGACCGAAGGGGTGGTGGTCATGGCAGGCTGCCCCAGGAGGGCGCCAGCGGACGCAGCGGTGTCATGTCGGCGCGGGCGTAGGTCATCGCCGAGGCCGGGTCGGCGTGGCCGAGGAGTTCTTGGACCTGCCGGAGGGTTCCGCCCCCGGTCAGGACTTGGCTGGCGACTGTGTGTCGAAGACGGTGGGCGTACACGCCGTCCAGGCCGGCACGTCGGCCGTACCTGAGGACGACATCCCCCACGCCGGCCCGATGCAGCGCCGTCAACGGCGGCAGGCAGCGGAGGAACACCGCCCGTTCACCGCGATCGGCGCGACGGACCCGGAGGTAGTCCACCAGCGCCTCGCCCACGTCGACGGGCATCGGAAGGACCAGAACCCGGCCGCCCTTACCAACCACCCGCAACGAGGGTTCGCGCCAGTTGAGGTCGTCCAGCCTCAGCCCGGCGACCTCACCGACACGCACGCCTAGGCGGGCCAGCATGACGATGATCGCCCAGTCCCGCTTGCCCGCCACAGTGTCCCGATCGACGGCATTCTTCAACGCGGCGACTTGGCTGTCGGTAAGGCCTTTCGGCAGGCCGGCCCGGATACGACGCGGCGACAGGACCCCGTCAACGATCCCGTCCCGTATCCACCCGTTGGCTGCGGCCCAGGTGAGCAGACCACGGAGCAGAGCCGCCCTGCTCTGCGCGGTGGAGGAGGAGTAGCCGGCCACCACACGCACCAGGAACTCGTTGACCATGACGACGTCAACACGTTCCCAGTGGAGGTCCCCGTCCTCGTCTTCGACCAGCGGCAGGAAGCGTTCCCCGATCTGGCGGGCCTTGTAGAGCCAACTGGCACCCTGTCCCTCTTCGACCTCCAGGAACCGCAACCACGCGGCAAGACAGGCTTCTGCCGGTCGCAGCGGCGCCGTGTCGACAGGCGACGGTTTGAGGCGTCCGGTTTCCTGCAGGAACCTAACGACGGCCGAGACGTTCTCGTTGGCGGATCGATGCTCCGGGTGGCGTTCGTTGTCCCCTGAGACAAGGCCGAACACGCACGCAGCGTCAACGTCCGCAAGCTCAACACCAGCAGCGGCCAGCCATGCACCGAGCCGAGCCGCCGCCCGCACCAGGTTGCGCTGTGTCGTCGGTGCGTACCCCTCCGTGACCAGCCAGTCGATCAACTCGGCCATCACCGCGGCGAGCGGACCAGCATCACGACGAGGCCAGATCCTCATCTGCCCACCAGCAGCCGCAGGCCCCTCACGTACCAGATCACCCATGACCCGTCCTCCTCCCATCAGGAGAAGGTTGGACCTACAGGATTATGCCGACAACCGCCCCGGACAAACCGGGATTCACAAGGCCACACGCCACGAAGGTCGGCATAACCCAGACGTCGGCATAAGC
>NZ_JCAKNE010000056.1:0-10544 GCF_059515965.1 Propioniciclava sp. LT432
TTGATGCTTTATGCCGACGTCTGGGTTATGCCGACCTTGGTGGCGTGTGACCTTGTGAATCCCGGTTTGTCCGGGGCGGTTGTCGGCATAATCAGAGGGTTTCGAGCCACGCGAGGATGTCGGCTCGCGGGGTGTACATGCCCGGGGTGACGTGGGGTGGTCTGGTCTTGTCGAGGGCGTCCTCCTTGAGTCGGGTGTCGGCGTGGAGGTACACGTCGGTGGTGGAGGTCTGCTCGTGGCCGAGCCACAAGGCGATGACGATGATGTCGACGCCGGCGTGGAGGAGGTTCATGGCGGTGGTGTGCCGCAGGGTGTGGACCGTGATGTGTTTGCCGGCCATGCTCGGGCAGGACGTGGTGGCGGTGTGTACGTGGGCGGCGAGTCGGTGTTCGATCGCGTCACGGGATAGCGGGGTGCCGTGGGGGCCGGGGAACAGGGCGGTCCCGGGCCGGGTGCTCCGCTCTTGAAGGTAGGCGCGCAGTTGGTCGCCGATCGTCGCGCTGAGCGGGGTGGATCGGTGTTTGCGGCCCTTGCCTTCGCATTCGACGTACGGGCTGGTCCCGGTGTGGATGCTGCTGGTGGTCAGGGTGATCAGTTCACTGATCCGCAGCCCGGTGCTGATCGCCAACGCCAGCATCATCTGGTCACGTCGGCCGGTCCAGGTCGTGGTGTCCGGCGCGGCGAGCAGGGCTTCGGTTTCGGCCTCGGTCAGGTAGCTGAGTAGGGGTTTCGTGGTCTTGGCGGGTGGGATGGCGAGGATCTGACGGATGGAATCGGCGTGTTCTGGGTGGTCGGGCAGCGTGTGGGCGAGGAGGACGCGGATCGCGCTGAGCCGGGCGTTCCTGGTCGCTGCGGTGTTGGAACGGTGGGTGGTGAGGTGGTCGAGAAAGCCGGTGACGGTGCCGCGGTCGAGGTCTTCGAGCCGGAGCTGGTCGGCGCTGGTCCCGGTCGTGACGCTCAGGTGCTTGATCAGGAGGCGCCAGGTGTCGCGGTAGGACGCGATGGTGTTCGCGGCCAGGCCGCGCTGGGTGTGGACGTAGTCGGTGAAGAACGCCTGCAGGACGGTGGCGAGGTAGGTCATCGTGAGTCACTCCGTCGTGTTCGTGGTGTCGACGCGGTGGGCGGCCAGGGCCAGCAGTTCCGGGACGGCCTGGACGTACCAGTACGTGTGGGACGGATCGGAGTGGCCCAGCCAGAGGGCCAGCAGACCGAGCGTCGCAGCCGGGTTACCGGCATCAGTGGTGTAGGCGCGGATCATCTGCCGGGTCGCGAAGGTGTGCCGCAGGTCTACCAAGCAGGGGGCGTGCCCTTCCCAAGTGATGCCGGTCGCGGCCCGGATCCGCTGGAAGTGGTCCTCCACGGTCGCCCGCTGGTAGGCCTTGCCCCGGGTGGTGACGAACAGGGTTCCCTCCAGCGGAGGTGTCGCGGCTTGGCGGTGCGGGCTGGCCAGGTAGCCGGCCAGGGCGTCGAGGGTGGTGGGGTGCAGCGGGATGAGCCGGTCGGGACCGTGCTTGTTGGCCCGGATCAGCAGGGTGGCGTCCTCGACGTTGATGTCGCCGAGGCGGAGTCGCACGACTTCGCCCGGCCTCATCCCGGTCACGGCCAGTAGGGCGATGACGGCGGCCATCGTGGCCTGCACCAACGGATGGGTGAACGCGTGCGGGCAGGCATCGATCAGTGCGTCGACCTCGCCCTGGGTGTAGATGTGGGGCCGGCGCCGGTCCCTGGTGGTAGGCAGCACGTTGGCTGGCGGCACCTGGACGTCCAGGCCGATCGCATGGCAGTAGCGGGCCAGGCCGCGGACCGCGCTGAGGCGTTGGCACTGGTAGGAGTTCTTCAACGAGCCGTCCCCTTGCGCCCAACTCAACGCCTGCGCCACGCTAAAGGACGTACCCGCGTGGCCATGGGCCTGCAGCCATTCGAGGAAACGTCGGGCGTGGCGTTCTTCCTCGACGAGCCGGAATCCCAGCGCCCGCCGCTGGGTGAGGTACACCTCCAGTACCGTCCACAGGCCAACATCGACCGAAGGGGTGGTGGTCATGGCAGGCTGCCCCAGGAGGGCGCCAGCGGACGCAGCGGTGTCATGTCGGCGCGGGCGTAGGTCATCGCCGAGGCCGGGTCGGCGTGGCCGAGGAGTTCTTGGACCTGCCGGAGGGTTCCGCCCCCGGTCAGGACTTGGCTGGCGACTGTGTGTCGAAGACGGTGGGCGTACACGCCGTCCAGGCCGGCACGTCGGCCGTACCTGAGGACGACATCCCCCACGCCGGCCCGATGCAGCGCCGTCAACGGCGGCAGGCAGCGGAGGAACACCGCCCGTTCACCGCGATCGGCGCGACGGACCCGGAGGTAGTCCACCAGCGCCTCGCCCACGTCGACGGGCATCGGAAGGACCAGAACCCGGCCGCCCTTACCAACCACCCGCAACGAGGGTTCGCGCCAGTTGAGGTCGTCCAGCCTCAGCCCGGCGACCTCACCGACACGCACGCCTAGGCGGGCCAGCATGACGATGATCGCCCAGTCCCGCTTGCCCGCCACAGTGTCCCGATCGACGGCATTCTTCAACGCGGCGACTTGGCTGTCGGTAAGGCCTTTCGGCAGGCCGGCCCGGATACGACGCGGCGACAGGACCCCGTCAACGATCCCGTCCCGTATCCACCCGTTGGCTGCGGCCCAGGTGAGCAGACCACGGAGCAGAGCCGCCCTGCTCTGCGCGGTGGAGGAGGAGTAGCCGGCCACCACACGCACCAGGAACTCGTTGACCATGACGACGTCAACACGTTCCCAGTGGAGGTCCCCGTCCTCGTCTTCGACCAGCGGCAGGAAGCGTTCCCCGATCTGGCGGGCCTTGTAGAGCCAACTGGCACCCTGTCCCTCTTCGACCTCCAGGAACCGCAACCACGCGGCAAGACAGGCTTCTGCCGGTCGCAGCGGCGCCGTGTCGACAGGCGACGGTTTGAGGCGTCCGGTTTCCTGCAGGAACCTAACGACGGCCGAGACGTTCTCGTTGGCGGATCGATGCTCCGGGTGGCGTTCGTTGTCCCCTGAGACAAGGCCGAACACGCACGCAGCGTCAACGTCCGCAAGCTCAACACCAGCAGCGGCCAGCCATGCACCGAGCCGAGCCGCCGCCCGCACCAGGTTGCGCTGTGTCGTCGGTGCGTACCCCTCCGTGACCAGCCAGTCGATCAACTCGGCCATCACCGCGGCGAGCGGACCAGCATCACGACGAGGCCAGATCCTCATCTGCCCACCAGCAGCCGCAGGCCCCTCACGTACCAGATCACCCATGACCCGTCCTCCTCCCATCAGGAGAAGGTTGGACCTACAGGATTATGCCGACAACCGCCCCGGACAAACCGGGATTCACAAGGCCACACGCCACGAAGGTCGGCATAACCCAGACGTCGGCATAAGCCCTGAAATGCCGACGTCGGCATTTCAGGGCTTCGGTGCCGCCGTTGCTGGCGCGTCCGGTGTCGAAGTAGGCCAGGAAGGCGTCCTTCCACTGGCGCAGGGTCCGACCCAGCCGCGCGATCTCGGGGATGGGACACGTGGGGAAGCCGGCGACGACTTGCTCGGCGAGCTCGCGTCCTCGAGCCGGGTCGGGGTGGGCGTACGCGGCCCGCACCTTCTGGGCGCACTGCCAAGCAACGTAGACGGCGTCGTGCCGCTCATCAGCGCCGATGGCTGCAGTGAGGCGGGCGTGTTGCTTGTCGGTGAGCCGCTCGGCCGCACAGCGGAGGATGTTCCGGATCCCGTAGAGCGGGTCGCCGGACCGGCCCCGGTGGCCGTGGATCTCCTGCTGGACGCGGCGGCGGACTTCATCGACAGCCCGGCCGGCGAGAGCGACCACATGAAAAGCGTCGAGCACTGCGGTGGCGTCGGCGAGCTTGTCGTCGATGGCGTTCTTGTAGCCCCGGAACGGATCCAACGTGGCGACTTCCACACCAGCCTTGAACGTCTTGCCGCGTTGGTCGAGCCACGTCTTGTACACCGTGCCCGAGCGGCCCGGCACGAGGTCCAACAGTCGCGCGTGGACGCGTCCGTCCTTGTCACGGGTCAGGTCGACCATGCCGGTGAGTTCCTTCGGGCCGCGCCGGCGGGGGCTGACGTGGTGCCACAGGTGCTCATCCACCCCGAGGGTAGTCACGCCGGCGAACCGCGACTCATCGGCGGCGGCACGGGCAAGGATCGGCTCGATGCTGGTCCACACGGTCCGCCAGGTGGTGCCCAACTGGCGGGCCAACCCGGCGATGGAGGCGTGCTCGCGTCGGACTTGTTCGGTCGCCCAGCGGCAGGCCCGGGTGGTGAGCATCGCGCGGGGCTTGGCGACCTGCTCGTCCTGTTCGGTGAACACACTCACCGGACACGACGGTTCGGGACACGACCAGGTGCGCTTGCGCCACCACACCACGGTCGGTGCGCCGAAGCAGGGTGTGTCGATCAGACGCACGGTCCGTCGACCGTGGGAGCCGGCCACGACCCCGCACGAGGGGCAGCCCATCACCGTCAGCCTGGACTCGACGGTGATCTGCAATCGGCCCGGGTCGCGCTCGACCCCGATGACATGGAGGCCGGGAAGGCCCACCAGCAGGTCGCAGCGGTCGCAGTAGGCATCGGGGGCGTGGCAGCACGTCGTGCAGCCCGTAGGCTGGGTCATCGTCGAGGTCCTCGTGGGCAGGGAGTGTGGTAACTCCTGATCCTGAGGGCCTCGACCCCTACCTCAGCCCACCAGCCTCACCCGGCGTGTCGCACTCACCCCCACCGCAAGTACGAAGAGCCGGCAATCGGGGTGCGAATCTCCACAGTGCCCCGCCACAGCCCAGCCGCCGATACTGCCGCGAGCGCACATATCGGCACGTCCGCTGGAGGCCTGACGAGTCCTGCAACGAGCACGGAGGCGCTCAGAGCGAGGCCGGTGGTCGCGATGAAGACGATTGCGCTCAGGGCTGCTCGGGGCCGAGAGAACAAGGCGATGAGCAGGCCGGGGATCCAGAGGACGGTGACTACCTGCAGGAACCGGTCGAGTAGGAGTCCGGGCAGGGTCAGCGGATCCATGGCTGGAGCCAGCCAGAACATGATTGCCACGACGATCGCTGGGATCAGCAACAAGATGGCCAAGGTGCGCTCCCCGATCGAGGTGCGCCAAGGTGCGCCCACGCCTTGAGGACTCATGAAGGATGTGTACCAGCCACAGCCCACCCCAGACCATGGGTAGCTGGCCTCCAAGGAGGCTTTCCACCGAGTGACCGCGACCTCGCCACGCACCACACCTCGGCGGGCGGTGGAGTATTGGGAGTCGGCAACAGGGCTTCGGTGCAGGCACAGCCGGTGGCTGTCCCTCTCTCTGAGTTTGGGCGGGATTCCCCGAGGCGCGGCATGAGCGCGCATGCCTGTGCGGCGCCCACGGCACGCCGCCATCATGTAGTGGAAAGCGCCACGGCTTCGGGTTGAATGGACTAGTGACCCACCCTCCACCTCCCGAGCCGGACCCCGACTCGATCGTTCCCCCTGCGCTGCGACCGGCTCCCCTCCAGAAGCTGAGGCGGTGGCCAGACGCCAGTAGGCCTGACTTGATGTGTGAGATCAATGGGACCGTCTACCCAGCCGCGGACGAATTGGACGGCGAGGGCGTGCAGTGGTGGATCGATTTCATCGAGATCCGGATGAGCGCGGCACGCAACTTGGTGAACAGCGTCCTGGCTGCCGTGGTCGGCGCATTCTTTGGTGCGTCTGCGGCGCTGGTGACTCTTTGGGTCACCGAGACACCGTGGATCGCCATTACCGCAGCGCTTGGCTTGATCGCATTCGGGATCTCGTTGGGCTGGTATCTCCTGTACGACGCAGAGCACCACGCGCTTGAACAACGCTGGATGCTTTACCGGCGCAGGGGGAGGCAGTTGGGCCTGTGAGCCGGATCCAATGTCGCAAGATTAGAGCGCCGTGTGCGGCTGTGAGTGCATTGGACTGGCGACTGAAACAACGCCTCGATTCTCGGCCGCCATGCTCCCCACCGACCGCACGGCGTGGGTAACGAACGGTGGCTAGCTTTCTTGGGAGTTCCACTTCGTCACATTTTTCGTGCCCGCCAATAAGTTCCACCACCGCTCAATCGTCTTCAGCAAAGTCCCCTACCTAGAAGATGCTTCTCCTCTGAATCCGGGGCTACAGGTTTGCGTCTCGGGCGGAGACCCACGACTCCGTCGACCCTGCGGTTGTCGATGTCGATTCGGAGCATCGCCGTCGGATCTCACCGAGGAGGTCCGCCTCAAGCCTGTTGACTGGACCGTCGATTCGCGCAACAACCTCAGCGGCGGCGATAACGTCGTTCAGGTCTCCGTTCTCGGCACTGAGGCGGCTCCAGACGTCGTCCGGATCAATCTCGACGACCTGAGCGAGGTCGGTGTCGTCGAGGGAGTGATGTTCGTGCGCGAGTCGAACCAGGTCACGCATCAGCAGAGCCTCGTCATCGGAGCGCTTCTCGTCGGCAACGACGACCAGCCAGGCCACCCACAGCATGAGACTTGGGTGCTGGCTGCGAGTGACCAACCGCTCGGCTGTCTCTCGGATCCGGGCTTCGTTGCGAAAGACCTTCTTGGCATGCTGACCGGCGGCAACGGTGGACCAGTGGTTCAGCAGGACTGCGAGGGGGATGCCGAGCAGTGGGATTCCGATCTTGATGATGTTGCGCTGGAGCAGGAACTTGCCGACGATTGGCAGGCTCTTGACGGCCGTCAGGGTGGGGCCAGCGATGAACTTCTTCACCAGCGGTCGGACTAGGGCCGGCACACCCTTCATGACGCCCTGACGCAGGGTCTCGCCACCCTTGATCGTGAACGCCACCGTGATCAGCTTCCAAAGATCCTCAGGATCTGAGGTGTCGATCCGCAATCGATACAGCACCGAGATGTCGTAGGCGAGCCGCAATTGGAGCTGCGAGAGGTACGCGACGTCCACCATGACCGAACTGATCGCGGCCGGCACTGCGATGGGGGATGCGCCGCCGAGAGACCCCAATGTCGCCGCGATCGCGCCGGTGTAGGCGCTCGCGGAGAGCCCACCTTCGATCGCCGCGTAACGCGAGGCCAGTCTGATCCTCTGGTCGACCACTGCGTCGACGGGCACCCCTGGGTACTTGTCTCTGAAGTACGCCGCGTCGACCTTCTCCTGGTAGCTGCCAAGTGAGAACGTAAGGAGCTTGGGGAACCAGTTGCCGCCCTTGATGTCGTCCATCGTCAAGCCGTGAACGAACTTCGCGAGCAGTTCACGCTCCTTCGCTACCGCTTCCTTGTCCTCAGGAGATGCCTCGCCCACGTCCATGGGCTCGTCACGATCGGGCGGAGTTGTCTTCATACAGTGAGGATGACAGGGCCAGCTGACAACTTCAGGGGATTGAGGTTGTGCGCGGTAGACCACGTCCCGGTGGCATCCTCGACTCGCCTCAAGCGTTCGCCGGGTCGCACTGGCATGACTCCGCCGTCACGCACGTCAGCAGGACCGGGAAGTCTGCGGATGAGTGTGTTCCGGACACTTGAGCCGTGGCGTTTCGGGATGGTTGGATCCGTGCATGCGCGCGATGCCGGTCGACGAGCGTGACAGCTTGTGGGAAATTCCTACGCCCCGATTTCGGGTCTACCTGCACGGAAGCCAGAGCGACGCCACACGAGGCTGGACCGCCACCTACGACCTCATCGGCGCCGACATCCGCCAGGCCATCGATTGGGCTCAACGCCAGGCGTCGGATCGGCTCACCTACGCAGTGGCCCTCGACCATGACGACACGGAACGCGAACGCCATGACCCAGGGCACGGGCGAGGCCTGATCTGGCTCGTGGGTCGGGATGGGAACGACATCCCGAACGATGGAGAGCTGCTTGACGCTCAACAGCGAATGCTGAGACGCAGGCACGACCCCGTGATCATTCCCGAGCGCGACCGGGCGCCGGCAGAACTCGATGAAGAAACTACCCGACTTCTAACGCCCGGCGGCCAGTTGCGGATGTTCGCCACTCGGCGAGCCAAGTAGATCGCCATGGCGCGGCGCGCGGGACATGGGGCACACGTGCGGGACGATGAGCGGATGTCGCCATCGAACCCACCCGGAATCCGCAAATACTCGTCCGAGATGACGTTAGTCGTGTCCGTCGCAGACGCATACGTACTTCGTGCCGCGGACCTCCCCGGGTCGAGCAGCCACTCCACCCGCCGTGCCACCTCTACATCGTCTCGTCTAGGCCACGCATGTCGATCGATCCAGCGTCGGTCGATCTGACGGACACGGCCCTTTCAGGCGTGTTGCGGCTGCAGCGCGGCGGCGACTACGACGAGTACCCGATCACGGTCACTCATCCATTCGGGGCCGGAGCTGAATGGCAGAGCAACTGGCCCCACGAGGAGTTCGCGATAGTGGATGCCAACGGCGAGTTCCTTACCTCCGGACCGGTAGCGCTGATGTCCGAGTTCAGACCCACAGGCTGGCCGAGGGATGCAAGTGTGATGAACGTCCTTTACATTGGACAGGCCTTTGGCAAAACGGGAGAACGCACGGCATGGGACCGCCTGGAGTCGCACGGGACCGTACAGAAGATTCTCGCGGACCGGTCTCAGGATAGAGAGGTATGGCTGTCGCTACTGACGATCTTCTCGACCCAGCTCGTCACCGAGTTCCTCCCACCCACAGGAGACGAGGTGATGTCTGACGCTGAAGATGACGCACACATCCGTCTCGTCACGGAGAAAGTCGCTACTGAGGGATTTGCCGACCACGAGGCGGTTTCACTCGCGGAAGCAGGGCTCATCCGCTATTTTCAGCCGCAATACAACGAACGCCTCAAGTACAGCTTCCCAGCCCGAAAGCAGGTGCCTTTGGAAACTGCACGATCCCTCGACCTGCACGGCTTAGTCATTGAACTGCAATCAGAGGCGTCCGGCTTCCTGTACGAATCAGAGTCGCGAAGTGCGGAGTGGTTGCACTTCGCCGGGTTTGCAGTTCATCTCGATGAGGATCGGTCGCTAACCCTGACCCTCGCCTCCATCGAAAGCGTTCTGCCTCATAAATCAATTAGCCCCGACTAGAGCTTCTGAAACTCTGTCAAGGCCATTGCAAGCCGTGTGTGCTTGGGGACGGAGGGAGCCCTCCGCAGCGGAGGGGTGCGTGGGCTCCCCGGCTAAGGGGTCGCTATAGCAACCGATTGCCCAGTCTTAGGCAACGCGCGCGACGGCAGGCTTTGACCCCAGACCAGACGCAGTGACCGCGTGTTGCGGTCTGTGTCGGGCCGCAACCACGCGGCCCCAATTGCGCGTTGTGTCACCACTGGAGCTGGCCACTCGTCTCGATCTGGCAGACGTACAAGGGGGTCGCGAGCACTCCATAGGGGGACCAAACATCGTCGATCGGATGTACTACCCGAACGGTACGTGCCAGAAACTCTGAATATCCCACATACGTAAGCTCATGGCTTCTGGCACGGTGGAGTTCAGCGATCGTCTTGATCGAATCATACATGAATGGGTCGACATCCAGATGCTCACTTCTTTGACCCCAGGAACTTTCGGATTCATCGCGATGCTTGTCATCTCCGTCCGCCTCCACAGCTGTCGCATCAGGGCCGATCCGTACGGACTCGATTTCGTCCAAGAATGCCAATATCCGCCGCTGCAAGTAGTAAAAGTTGGAATTCATCCCATCGATTGCTGGTGGGCCTGATGGCTGCATGTGACTGGCTGAGCCGCCGAGCACAAAAGGCCCGCCTTTCCGAGATTCGCCGCAGAACAAAACGGTATCACCATGTGAGCCGGAACCAGCGAATCGGCTAGGTAGCACGATAGACCATAGGTCCGCGCGATCACGAACATATGGCTGAGGCTCCAGCAGAGAGCCAGGAGGCTCGGATCGCTCAATAGCCTCTTCAACTGCGCGCAGCTTTTCATACATGCTTGGCTGGGCGGCGTCCCGTTGAACTTCATGACCCGCGGACAATACCTTCAGGTCGAAACCGATTTTGGTGGAGCGGGTCGAAGGCGACATGTCAAGCTGGCTGTACAGCATGTCGACCTTCGCCTTGGACAAGTAGTGAAAGTATCGGGTCATCCGCATGTGCTTAGTCTCTACTACCCGGCCCCTGCGGCGCTAGGCGCAATCGGACAGGCGGATGCGAGTCGTAGGCCGGGAACGCGCCACGGGACGATGAGGTCACCACCCAGCATGGCCGGCGTCCCCTTGAGCCTTGTGAGGCTTGCGTCGGGCGCCGGCTTCAACTTGACACTTGAATTGGCACTTTCGGCTACAGGCCGGCAATACGCCCAGATCGCTCAAACTCTCTTCGCTGTTCGAGGAAGTCCGAGGCAAGCGTGGCACCTTCTTGGCGTAGAGTGACGTGAGCGGGCCAACCTCCAGCTAGATCATCGCCATCGGGGATTTGGTACAGCAAGGCGTCGCCGCGTTGCCAGCCGACCTCGCGCAACTCAGCTGGGGTAAGCGAAAACGCGTTCCCGGCCATCCATGATGTCAAGGCCCCGAGAGCTTCCCTCAGGGATCGAAATGC
>NZ_JCAKNE010000057.1:0-9221 GCF_059515965.1 Propioniciclava sp. LT432
CAACTCAACCGCGCCCTTCACACCGTCGCCCTCAGCCGACTCCGGATCCATGAACCGACCAAGGCCTACGCCGCCCGGCGCACCCAAGAGGGCAAGAGTGCCCGCGACATCAAACGCTGCCTGAAACGAGCCATCGCCCGAGAGGTCTACCGACTCATGAACACCCACGCCGCCGCCGTCGCAAGGAGCCTGCCCATGACCGCTTGACAGACATAGAAGCATCCTGGCCACCGGCCTTGGCATCGCGGCCGCGAATCACGGCCACCGGGTGCTGTTCGCGACCGCGACCGAGTGGGTCACCCGACTCACCGACGCCCACCGCGCCGGACGACTACCCCAGGAACTCACCCGGCTGCGGCGCTACGGGCTGATCATCGTCGACGAGGTCGGCTACCTGCCCTTCGAGCAGGACGCCGCGAACCTGTTCTTCCAGCTCGTGTCCAGCCGCTACGAACACGCCTCACTCATCCTCACGTCCAACTTGCCCTTCAGCGGCTGGGGCGGCGTATTCGGCGACCAGGCCGTCGCCGCCGCGATGATCGACAGGGTCGTCCACCACGCCGACGTCCTCACCCTGAAGGGCGCCAGCTACCGGCTACGCAACCGCGGGATCGACACCCTGCCCAGCATCAGAACCCAAGACGCGGCAGACTAGGACTCGACGAACCGGTGGCCTCGTTTTCGAACGTCGGATCGGCCTCATATTCGAGCGTTGTCGACAGTCGGTGAGGCTCAAACATGCGAGGTCATCGATGAACTTGTCCTTGCCCCGCAACTCGTCCGCTATCCTGGCCTGAGCTTCCTGGCGAGGACGTGCGAGGAGCGCGATCGCGCTTGATTGGTCTGCATACCGGGTGCGAAGGTAGCGCCCCAAGGTCTGCTCCAGCTGCGCCAAGCGCAGGTAGAAGTGCGTGCGTACAGGCACACTCGCGAGGTCCGCGCTGGTGACGAACGCGTCGATGGAATCCTGTTCCAGTACGAACAAGAACGGCTCCTCGCGCAACCGGGCCATGATCGCGTTGAGAGGGGTTTCGCTCGAGACGATGTGCCGCGCGGCCAGTGGCGTCATCACTTGCATAACGAGTTCCTGATCGCCGCATCGGGCGCCGTCCACAGCCTTGAAGACCCCCACCCAAACTCCATCGTGGATCACGGGGGCGTAGTCGTACTGACGCTTCTGCAGAATCGACGCGGCCTCTCTAGCGTCGTCACCCGTTCTCAAGGAGAGGGCACGCCCGAGCGGGGTCGCTAGGTCGCGAGCCCGGAACCCACGTCTGCGTTTCCCACGTCGGCCTCAGCACAGAGCCACCTTCCCCGACTCCTTCACGAGAGGCAAGCGACCAGGCCGGAAGGTCACCTGTCGAGCTTCGATGACCCACTCCGGGCTTACATCAAGAGCGCGCACTTCTGCCGCACTGTGCGCGAGGGTAGCCTGTCGGCTCCGGTACCCGTGGCGCACACCCTGTTCTGCCGCTGGTGGTGCTGGTGTGGGGCTTGCTGGCTTGCGCCTCTTGGGCTCACAGCCCGTTACATGTAACATAACGGTATGGCTGTGAAGGAGCGTGTAGGCGAGTACCGCCATCGGATGCGGGCACGGGGCTACCGTCCAGTGCAGGTGTGGGTGCCAGACGTGCGGAGCGAGCAGTTCGTTCGCGAGGCTCGTCGCCAAGCATCGCTGATCGCGCAGGTCGACCGCCACAGCGATGACCAGGACTTCATTGAAGCCGTGACGGTCGACTGGGACGAGGAGTGAAACGCGGAGAACTGTGGACGGTGGCCGGTGGGGTCTATGCGTCCAAGCCGCGCCCCGCTGTCATCGTGCAGGACGATGTGTTCGAACTGACGGAGTCGGTCACCGTCGCTCCGCTGACGACCACCGTGACCGATGCGCCGTTGCTGCGACTCCGAGTCCCTGCGGGGGGTTTGGCGGGGCTGGCCCAGGACAGCGATGTGATGGTGGACAAGTTGACCACGGTGAGGCGGAGCAATGTCCAGGCGAGGATCGGTCGGCTGTCGAGCCAGCAGATGGTCGAGTTGGAGCGCTTGATGATGACCTTCCTGGGCATGGCTCGATAGCCGCCGCATAGGCTCGCCCGGAACATCCTGTATTGCGGCCGGTCGCGCGGTCGATCGTGCTGCTTCACGGTGATCGCCCATCGCCTCAACACTCGTCCGAATCCATCAGCGGCGCGGGCCAAGAGGGCACCTGAGTTGGACCTCTCCAAGCGAATTCGAGGCCCCCGCGGAGCGGCGCTCCTAGTCACGCGGTAGTTGCTCACCACGTTTAGGTCACTAACCCCGGCGGGCTGGTGGGGCTGGCTCCCTTCCCAGCGAGCGCGAATCCGGCCGCCCGGGACATGTCGATGCAGGTCCTGACGGTGGCTGGACGGGGTCCGAACGCTGTTGGCGCCGCTGATGAGGCGTCCAGGCACCCTCACAGTCGCGTTTCCTCCCATGCCCGAGCGCGGAGGCCCATCTGCCGACCTCTAGCCACCTGCCGACCGTTCCCAGCCGCGGCGCCCGGCGCCCTAACTGCATCATCCAGCGAGGAATTCTTGGCGAGGAGTTCCCTGTTGCGCGCCGCGACCGCGGCTATGTCACCACCCCACGCGATTCGTGGGCACTAAAGAGGTCCAAGTCGGGTCGGAGCCAGCCGAATCGTCGCCGAGGGGCGCGGGCGTCGGCTGTCTGACCACGACGCCTACGCGGCCGAGATCGCCCTCACCTGAACGCGCGCAACTGCCGCGCCGCGGACCATACCCTTCGGCTGCTCGGCCGCGACCTCATCTGTGGTACGGGCCGCGATGCCGCCTGTCGGGGTGCCTGCGACTTTGCGTCTGGGCTGGCAGATCGGCCGTCCTCGATCCGGGTTGACTTGGCGTGAGCTGCAACACCGAGCTGTAACACCGATGTTGCAGCTGGAGTGTTACAGCTGGCCCAGGGACCAGGTGGCTCGAGGGTCGCGCTTGGACGTCCCCCGCCACGTGACGATGCCCTCCTGCTCGAGCGCGGCCAGGGCACGAGTGGCCGTCATGCGGGTCACGCCCGCCAACTCCGCCAGCTGACCGGTGCCCAAGGGCTGGCCCGCGAGTCGCAGGGCGTCGAGGATCGCGAGGGCGCTCCCGGTGAGGCGGGACACCACCTCGGCTGGCAGCGCGTCGGAGGCGAGCAAGGTCAGCGTCACGGTGGAAGAGGACTGGGTGTAGATCGGGTCCACCAACCCACGGCGGCGCATTTCGGTGAAGATGCGCAGGATCCCCTCGCCGAGTTCGCGGGTGATGCCCAAGTCCGCGCAGACCCTCGCGATCCGGGGGTTCCGCGCGGAGCGCTTGATCTCCAGGGGCTTGTCGGGGTTCACCAGGCCCGGGAACCGTCCCGGCGACGTGATCTCGACCCGGTTCGGGAAGATCTCGAACCGGATGTGGTCTCCCATCATGCTGTAGGAACGGTGCACGACCGCGTTGACCAGCCCTTCGAGCCAGGCGTCCCTGGGAATCCGGGTGCGCGCCTCGAACAGGCCCGCGGGGCCGAGTTGGCGCCACTTGGGCATCATCTGGTCGATCGTGTCGGACGCCACCATGATCTGGCGGGGCAGGGAGCCCTCCACCCGGACGTCCTCGCCGTCCTCCAGGCTCATCGACCTTCCCACGCCCCGTTCGTCTGCCCCGTACCTGAGGACGCGCACCAGGGCATTCGGGAACTCGCGTTGCGGACGGCCGTCGAAGAGCAGTTCAGCGGCCACGGTGAGGCGGCCGCGGCGATCGATCAGGTCGCGTGCGGCGAGCATGCCCTCGATGGACGAAGCGCCAATGGCCCGGGCGTAGCTGGCGAGTTGGTCTTGGTCGAGGTCATCCACGCCGAGCTCGACGGGAGTGGCCTCGTAGTGAGCTGCCCCCCGGTCATAGACGAGTTCACGCTGCTGGGCGGCGGTGAGCTGCCGCGACTCGTCGCCCACCCGCAGGTAGCAACTGCCCTTCTGCGTGGTGTGCACCTGATCCCCCGGCTCGATACGGAACACCACCAGCGTGACGGGATCGCCGCCCGCGGCCGCCGCCAACACCTCCTGGACGCGCACCCGCACCGGCGGGAGGGTGAAGTCCAGCGCCACCTGCCTGAGCTCATTGCGCCTCTGGGGTGGGACACCCTCCACGAGCCCGTCGTGCAACCCCACGACAAGGACGCCGCCGTCGGCGTTGGCCATGGCCACCAACGGGACGGCCACGTCCCGCGGCGCCGTCCGGGCCGACTTCCTCTCGAACCACTGGTCTTCAGGCAGGCTCGCCAGCGCGGGCCCGACCTGGTCGGGAGGCAGGGACAGTGCGCGGTCCACGTCAGCTGAAGACATATCTCTACTGTAACATTTGGTCAGTAATAGTCAGAGCTACGAATCGAGCGCCCTCCGTGGGTGACGTGGGCCTTACCCACGCCACCGGTTGCCCATGACTCCCCGGCACCCGTCGAGTCGAACGATCGATCAAGGCTGGCGGGTGCTGGCTTCGATCATGGCTGAGACGTTGTCGGCGACGGTGGTGAGGTAGTCCATTTCGGCGCGTTGGTAGCGCAGCGCCATCTTCGGGGAGGTGTGGCCGGCGATGGCCTGGACCGCCCGCAGGTTGCCCCCGGACAGCCGGTAGGCCCAGGTGAGGCCGGTCACGCGGGTGCCGTGGAACACATAACCGCCCCGCCCGGTGAGCAGTTCCCGGATCCGTTGGGAGGCGTCGCTCTCCGGCTCACCGGTTTGTGCCAGGTGGGCGGCGGCGTCGGCCTCGAGCCGGTCAGCGACGCTCCGGCAGGCCTTCTTGAACGCCCGCAGCCAGTCGGCCGACCTCACCGGTCCCCCGTCCCTGGCCCGCCAGAACAGCAGCCCGGTCCTGCCGGGCTGGGTGTGCCCGCGCAGGTGCGCCTTCACGTCGTCGACCACCGCGGCCGGGATCGGGAGGGTCCGGGACGCGACGCCCTTGCGGGCCGTCTTCAACGGCCCGATCTCCAGCCCGCCCTCGGCCTCCTTCACCGACTGGTGGACCTTCACGGTCGGAACGTCGGCGGTGAGGTCGAAGTCACGACGCTGCAGCGCCCGGACCTCACCCGAGCGCAGGCCCAGCACACCCCCCAGCAGGACACCCAACCGCCAGGGTGCGGGCATCTCGGCCGCGACGGCGTACAGCACGTCGATCGGCAACGGATCCGTGTCCCGTTCCCGCGACGCCTGCGCCTGGGTGGCCGCCTTCACCTGCACCGGGTTCACCTCGGCCAGCTCCGCCTCGACCGCTGAGTTCATGATCGCCCGCAGCAGGTCGTAGGCCTGCCGACACGACGACTCCCGCGCGACCACCGGCAGACCCTGCCACCACAGCCGCACATCCGCGCGGGTCAACTCACTGACCCGGACCTCGCCCAGGCCCCGCTTCGCGACCGGCTTCCCCTTCGTCATCCCACGCCGCGTCAGCGTCGCCGGCTCAGCCAAAATGTAGAACCTGAACAGTTGCCGGTACCGGTCCCGCGACGTCGCAGCAAGGTCAGCCCGCTCCAAGTAGCGCGAGCCGTAGACCGCGATCGTGGGCACCGCGTCGGCGGCCTCCCGCGCGGCCTGGGAGCGCCGGCGCTCCTCCTCGGCCGCACGGAACCGATCGATCGGTGGCGTCCAGTCCCCGCGGTCGATCAGCCGCCGTTCCCGGTCCAGCCACCCCCACGCATCGCCCTTGGCGTCGAACGTCTGCAACGCCGTGTAACGGATGCCCGGATCCACCCCGCGGACACTGCCGATAATGTAGGAAGCCTGATAGCGCCCCGACGGCAGCCGACGCACCTTCCCCCACGGCCGCCGACCCTCCGCCATCACCCACGCCCCTCCCGGCGGTCAAACCGGATGACCGTCCGCACCGATTGAAGCACGTTTCGTGCCCCGAGTGTGCTCCGAGTTTCGCCAGCCACGCCCACGCATGTCCACGCAAACCGAAGATCATGAGGACGAATGCCGTAGCCAGAGGCGTCATTAGGCGCTTGGGAAGGGGCTTCGAAATTGCTCATGCTCTAATTCGAATCTCGTATCCTCCGCCACGCGATTCCCGTCCTGACCAGGGCGGGAATCGTCACTTTCCGGGCTTAAGCACGGGCGCGTCGAATGCCTGGGTGGCGCCGCGCTTCGGGACCTCGACCTCGTCCGGGACTGATTTCGTGATCTGCACGTGGAAGGGGCGCGAAGAGGAGGACGATGGGACTGGGAGACGGCCCCGGCGAAGTCCACCGAGTGGCGAGCCGGGCCGCTTCACCAACATCACCGCTCCTGCGGAGGCATGATGGACCACACATTGCCGGATGGCCGCTCGCTTGCCTGGGCCGAGTTCGGCGACCCCCTCGGCAAGCCGCTCTTCTTCTTCCACGGGGCGCCGGGATCGCGCCTGCTCCACCCGCCGGACGACGTGACCCGAAGGATGGGCGTGCGCCTGATCTGTGTCGACCGACCGGGTTACGGAGGCTCGACCTTCCAGCCCGGCCGCCGTGTCCTGGATTGGCCCGATGACGTGGCGTCCCTGGCGGACGGGCTCCATCTCGACACGTTCGCCGTGGCTGCACACTCGGCTGGCGCCCCGCACGCGCTGGCCTGTGCCCATCGCCTGCCGGACCGGGTGTCGGCCGTCGCCATCCTGTCCGGCGCCGGCCCGGTCGACGCGCCGGGCGCCACCAGCGGTATGACGTTTCTCAACTGGCTGGCGTTCAAGCTCGGTCAATACATGCCATGGCCGCTGGCGCGCGCCCTGGTCTCGTTGTTCTTCCGTGAGCAGGCCGCCAACCCGGCCCAGGCCGTCGACACGGACAAGCGCAAGCGCTGCCCTGCCGACGAAGAGGTCATGAGCATCCCGAGTGTTCGTGCGAATTTCGTCGACAGTGACGTGGAGGCCTACCGGCAGGGGCTCCAGGGGTTCGCTTGGGAGGTTCGTCTGTTCACCCGTGCCTGGGGATTCCCCCTCGAAACGATCAAGGTCCCCGTTCACCTGTGGCATGGCACGGCAGACAACTTCGCCTCCTTGCAGATGGCCCGGTACATGGCCGAGAAGATCCCTGGCGCGAAGACGCACTTCTTCGAGGGTGAGGGACACTTGTTGCTCATTCCACACTGGGAGGAGATCCTCGCTGCGCTCTTCGCCACGGAGAGAACCTGACCCAGCGGTCCATGCCTCGCGGCACAAAAGGCGCGGCTCGTGGACCCTTTGCGCGCGGGCGGTGGATGGCTAGCCTCGATGGATGACGAAACCCATCCATCGCCGCGACGACACGGACCCGGAACGGGGGGAGCACGAGTACGGGAAGGTCGAGTTCGCCGATCCGGTGAACAACAAGTACCCCATCGACACTGAGGAGCACGTCCGCGCCGCCTGGTCGTACATCAACAAGCGCTCGAACGCCGCGAAGTACTCCGCCGACGAGGTCGACCGCATCAAGGGCCGCATAACGAAGGCCGGACGCCGCTACGACATCGACTTCGACGACGACTGACCCTTGATCGCCCGGGGCGGCCCACGCCCACTGGATCAGGCGCGGTCGCGGCTGTCGAGCAGGACGTTCATAACCGCGAGCACCGGTTCGCCCGCGAAGCGTCGGAACAGCGCCGGGGCCGCGGGCGGTTCGGGCGCGGAGCGCATGGCCTCCAGGGCCGCGCGGTCGCGCCACAGTGAGTGGATGGCCCAGTGCCCCTGCCCGTCGCCCAGCAGGCGCGTCTCGAGCAATCCGTCCGGGCGGCCCTTGGCCAGCAGCCTCCCGAACTCCTGCCTCAACTCGTCGCCGCGCACCTCGTCGATCTGGGCGGACACGATCGTCAAGACGTTCATGCAGCAAGCATCCGCCCGGCTGGAGCGCCTGGCAACGGCCGGTGAGTCCTTCCCCGTGATGCCTCATGTCAATACCTCCGGATGGATTAGGTCGTTGCCTCACCTGTGACCTCCGGTTCGGCAGGAGTCGTTGCCTCACGTGTCTCCTCCGGTTCAGCCGGTCGCGGCACGGCGTTGCCGGGCGGTACGGCCCTTGGCCTGGGCGAGGGCTTCGAGGCGTCCGGTGTGGTGGAGGATCTCGCGTTGCAGGGCACCGAGGCGAAGCTTCTTGAACCGGGCGTTCATCGTGATCACGGGCCGTTTCCGGGTCGCGGGGTGGGCGAGGGCACGCTGGTGCGGGGTGGCGGCCTGGTGGTACTTCTTGACGACCTTGGCGCCGTCGCGGTGCTTGGAGGCCAGCTTCAGGCTGGGCAGGAAGTAGTTCGCGAACGCGTCATCCAACGCCCAGATCCGGTTCAGCAGCTCGAGCTCGGCGTCGGTGTCGTACCGGTAGTAGCCGACCAACTCCCGCACCCGGGCCCAGTTCTTCTGCTCCACGTAACAGCCGTCGTTCTTCTTCCCCGCCCGCCCGCGCGTGAACGTGATCTTGCGGGTCTCGCAGTAGTGCAGGAAGTGGTGGTTGATGAACTCCGACCCGTTGTCGGAATCGATCCCCACGATCGGGAACGGGAACATCCCGGCGGCGTGGTCGATGGCCTCGATCACCCACCGACGGGCCCGGTTCGGCACCGACCGGTTCACCGTCCACCCCGTCGCCACATCGGTCATCGTCAACGTGTAGCAGTACTCACCCGAGGCCACCCCACCGTCGTGGGCGACCAGGTCGATCTCGACGAACCCCGGCGTCGCATCGTCCCAGTCAGCGAACGTGCGGATCGGGATCTGGTGTTTCAACAACGACCCCGGCTTGGTGTGCGTCCGGCCGCGTAGCGTCATCCGCTTCCGCTCCCCGGCGAGCATCCGGTCGATCGTGGCCGCCGAGATACCGGCCAACAACTCGGCCTGGGTGTCGTCCAAGACGATCTCCCCCTCCACCCGCAGCAGGGGCACCAGCACGGGCATGAACGGCGCCAGGATCTTCCCCGCCGGCGCCCGCAACAGGGTCCAACAGCGCACCAGGGCGGGCAGCAGGTCATCGCCGTAGACCCGCGACCGCGGCTTGCGAGGCCGGACCGGTTTGACGACCAGCACCTCCCGTAACGCCGCCCGCGCATAGTCACGATGCCAGCCCGTCAACTCGACCAACTCGTCCAGGATCCGCGACTTCCCGGCCCGGTCCGCCCCCTTGTAGGCCAACGCCTTCTTCACCGTGACAGCCCTGCGCTCGCTCAAGGTCAGCTCCATCCCCGGATCGTTCAGGCGGAGACCCTTACGCGAGGCAACGACACCCCCGAA
>NZ_JCAKNE010000058.1:0-7872 GCF_059515965.1 Propioniciclava sp. LT432
TAGCCTCGATCGTTCATGGCGGAGTGAGCGACGCGTGCGGTAGATAGGCCGGAGTGCCTTCTGGCTACGGGATACTTGGACTTGCGACTGTTCAAGACCCCTGAAGCGGAAGGCACTCCGTAGGTGAAGCGTACTTCGTGGTCCACCGGTATGTCCGTGACCGGCGATGGTGGCGCGGTGATCGCCCACGCCGGCAGCATCGGGCTCAGGATGCTGGCCGAGAACACCGGCCTGACCGGCGCCCTATCGACGGCGATGGCCCGGCGTTCGTTCGTCCCCTCGGTGCACGACCGTGGCCAGGTGCTGACCGATGTGGCGGTGCTGCTCGCCGACGGCGGGGAAGCGATCTCCGACATCGATGTGCTGCGGCACCAATCCCAGGTCCTGGGGCCGGTCGCGTCTGCTCCGACGGTGTGGCGGGCGTTGGACGAGGTCACCGACGCCAGGCGGAGGAAGATCGCCACGGCCCGGGCCCGTGTCCGGCGCCACGTCTGGGCCCAGCGGACAGCGGCTGGTGGGGTTCCGGCGTCTCGGGTCGCCGGGACCGATCTCGGCAGCACGGTGGTGTTGGATGTCGATGCCACGATCGTGGTGACCCACTCGGAGAAGGAACTCGCGTCGCCGACGTTCAAACGAACCTTCGGGTATCACCCGATCGGCGTGTGGTGCGACAACACGGGCGAGTTCCTCGCCGCCGCGCTGCGGACAGGTCGGGCAGGATCGAACACCGCCGTCGATCACATTCAGGTCTTGGGCGAGGCGATCACCCAGATCCCGATGCCGTATCGCCGCCATCTGTTGATCCGCTGCGACGGGGCCGGAGCCTCGCACCTGCTGCTGGACTGGCTCCATGCGCAAGGCCAAGTCAGAGGCAGGACGCTGCATTACAGCGTCGGGTTCACGATCGGGGAGAACATCCGCCACGCCATCTCGCAGTTGCCGGCCGGGTTGTGGTCCCCGGCGCTCACCGCTGAGGGTGAGGTCCGAGACGGCGGGGACGTCGCCGAGGTCACCGGCCTGCTGGACCTGACCCGGTGGCCGGCCGGGATGCGGGTGATCCTGCGCCGCGAACGCCCCCACCCCGGGGCTCAACTGTCGCTGTTCGAAGCCCACGACGGCTGGCGCTACCAAGCGTTCGCCACCAACACCGCCGAGGGGCAGTTGCAGTTTCTCGAGGCCCGTCACCGGGCGCATGCCCGGGTCGAGGACCGGATCCGACACGCCAAAGACTCCGGCCTGGGCCGGTTCCCGTCACGCGAGTTCAGCATCAACCAGACCTGGCTACTCCTGACCATGATCGCCGCCGACCTGGTCGCCTGGCTCAAAATGCTGGCCCTCGACGGTGACCTCGCCAAGGCCGAACCGAAAGCACTCAGGTATCGGCTGCTGCACGTCCCGGCCCGGCTCGTCTACGGCGCCCGACGGCGACGACTGCGCCTACCCAAGACCTGGCCCTGGGTCGAGCACCTCGTGGCCGCGTTCGCCCGGATCGCCGCGATCCCACCACCAGCCTGACCCCACCAGCCAGCCACTACCCGAGGAAACCTGGAGAACCGCAGCCCGGCAGCGTCAGCCGGCCAACAGTCACGCCCTCACCTAGACCCGTGTTCAGATCGGGCTCCGACAGCCCAGCTGGCAGCTCTCAAGCCGCCTCATGAAAGAGGGAGGCTAGGCTCTTAGGTCATGCACGGGACTACGGAAGGCATCAACGTGAGCGACGACATCCGTCTTGAGATCACCGCTTCCCATCCAGACGCACACGCGGTCAAGCTACGAGTCTCGCCTGACGAAGCTGAAAGACTTCGTGAAGCCCTCAGTGCCCAAGGCCTCAAGCCTCAAGATGGTTTCGAGCACTCTGCGTTGGCCGACCTAGCAGTCATCGTGGTCGATTTAGCGCCGTATGCCACCGCGAGCGTTGCAGCCCTCACCGCTGCGCTCCGGACGTTCCTTCACCGCAACGACAAGAAGAGGATCGCTGTCAAGGCCCACGGCTTCGAGTTCCACGCCCAAGGAATGTCCGAGAAGAAGGCGCAGGAAACAGCAGAGCGCGCGCTGGATCGGTACTTGGATGCGGAGAAGGAACTTGACAGGAGCTGGGCCGACGTCCTGACGGAAACTCAGGAGATGGATGGAACGACTGACGTCTAGTGGGTGCTACTTGAGCTCTCCTCCTTGGGATTCCCCGGCTCCATTCATCAGGACAGGGCCTGCACGCTCGAGCTCACTTCAAGCCAGCCGGCCACCGCGCGGCAAGAGCGGAGGTTTTCAGGCGCTAGCTTCCCAGCCGTCGTAGTCGCCGCCCGCCCACTGCTGAGCAACCGTCTCGAAGAACATCCGAGCGGAACGAACGGCCTCCGGAGTCGTGACCGCGCCGTGCCGCTCCGCGATGACGACCCACTCCGGGCCACCAGCCGCAGACTCGGCAACATCCTGCAGTCCCCACCCCGCGGCCTCTACAGCTACAGCTGCTCCACGGGCGGCGGCCTCGTCGGCGAAGTAGAGATAGTGCACCCAGTGCCGCGGAGCCGCCAGGTCGCCCATTTGCGCCAGTTGAGCGAGAAGTTGGTCGTCCCCCGCGTGTCCTGTGTCGAACAGCGCGGCCTTTCGGCGCCCAAAGAGTCCCATGGCCCTATGTTGCCAGTGGCCTGGCACCTCTTGAGGCTGAACACCGCGACAGCGGTATGTGCGCGCACCCTCACCGAGCGCGAGGACGAATTTGCCGCCAGAATCGGGTTTAGGCGCTCGCACCGGTCGCAGCACCTGATCTGGAAGCAGATCCGTCTCGCATCCGGCCACGGATCGAACCTCGCGGCGGCAGAACAGGACGTTGCTGTTCAGGGAAGATCGCGGTTCGGGCCGGGGGCGTAGCCTTCGGCGGCCAGCCAGGCCCGGGCTCGCCCGTAGTGGCGTTCGTTGCTGAACCCGTACCAGCGTCCCAGCAGGTCGGGCCAGTCCGCGAGCACGTCCTTGAACCGGCGAAACGCTCCCCGACCCCGGATCGACCGGGTGAGGCGATCCGCCAGGTGCGGGTCCTCCACCAGGTCGATGAACAGTTCCATGTCGCGGTATCCCGCCCGGGACCCTTCGCAGTGGACCCACAACCAGTGCTCGTCGTTGTCCCCTCATCCTCGACGTCATCACTGGTCTGGTCGGTGTAGTCCCACACCGATTGCGGCCACACCTTGCCGGTTCGAAGGTCGATCCGGCCGCCACCCTGCAGCGAGTCGCCCTCCAATACGCCAGCGACTTCCTCAAGATCCACCGGCAGCGAACGCAGCAGCGGGGTGGGCGCCCAGCCGAAGGTCGCCTCGATCTGGGTCGCGAGTTCGGCATCACCGTCCCAGTCGCGGTCACGAAGTTCGCGCACGCACCGGCGTGCCGCCGGCTCGATGTCGTACCCGGGCTCACGGACGGCCATGAGCACGGCGTCACCCAGTAACTGCAGCGCGTCAAATGGCCAGTCCCGGCTCGTCACCAGCAAGCTCCCCAAGGCGTCCACGTCAGCGCGGGAGAGGGCGCCACGCAACTCATCACGGTTCAGACGAGGATCCACCAGAGCATTCTGCGTCAAGCCAGGCGCGAGAACGTCCGAAGGTCACCCGCGGGCGCGAAAGGCGATGGTGTCCGGTGGGTGTGACCTTGACACCCAAGACGTGCAAGATGACGTTCATGGTGAACGTGCGGGCTACCCGCAAGCTGCTCCAACGTCTGGGTCCGCCCATCTCCTACAACGAGGAGTCGGCAGCCCTCTTGGGGGACTGGTACGCCACATACCTGCCGTGGCGGCCACGTCAGGTCGCGCTGCTCGTCAACGAGCGCACCCTGTTGCCCTTGTTGATGCCGCTCGCCCCCGCCGGGACGTTCCTGGACCGTTTCCCCGACGAGCTCTCCGCCCTCCTGAGGGCTCACCGCATCGCGGCGTCCGTGATCGCCGTAGAAGTCACCGCCACCAGAAACGCTCACCTGACCACCACCGCGAACCGCAGCCTGCTCGGATCAATGAACGAGTTCGCCTTCCTGGCCGAGGCTCACCGCACCCAAGGCGAGGACACCGATCTGCTCGAGTTGTCCCTCACCCTCGCCCGCACGCCGTGCAGCCCTCTGTACAGCCGACACGTCAGCCCCGACCGAGAAGTCGCCGCGCTGCTGGGCGAGCAGACCACCTGAATCCGTGCGCCACCGACCCCACCGACCCACTGCTGTCTCAACCTGACGCCATCACCACCACCAGGTCGCCCACCGATACTCAACACAACACGCCCCGCGGCAAAAGAGGATGTTCCGGGGTGCTGATGGACGCCTTCTGGTTGCCTGTTACCGGGCTAGTCCGAGGAAGGTCATCAAGGCTCGCTCGGCCTCCGCGAGTTGATCGGTCGCCAGTCGGCCAACCCGGGTCTGCACATTGGTTCGCCGAACAGCGGTGAGCTTGTCGACCATCAAGTCGCTGTCACGTTCGAGGCCGGACAGGTCGCTGCTGGGGATGCGGATACGCAATAGGGGTGCGTCCGTGAAAGTCGTGGTCAACGGGACGACGGTGACCGACGCCGTTTCGTCGAAGAGGTCTTCCTGGATGATCAAGGCGGGCCGTGGTTTGGAGGCGTGGACGCCACCGGCAACGGTCCAGATCTCGCCTCGCTTCACTCCTCGTCCCACGGCGCGGAGACAGCGTCAACGAACTCCTGATCGTCGCCAAGTCGGTCAGCTTCAGCCAACAGCAGCGCTTGTCGACGCGCTTCGGCAGCGAACTGCGGAGTGCGCACGTCCGGCACCCAGATCTGGACTGGGCGGTAGCCGCGTGCCCGCATGCGACGTCGGTACTCGCCGACTCGATCCTTCACGCTCACGCCAGCCATGTTACATGTAACGACTTGGGAGAAGCAGGCCTCGCTCCTGGCGGAGTGGAACCACGCGCGATGCGCGGCAAGCGCGGGTGTGCGCCACCGGTACCGGACGACAGGTCACCCTCGCGCGCAGTGCGGTGAAAGCCAGCGCCCAGACATGCCTCTCGGGCCAAGAGCGTGTCATGTCCGCGGATGACCCTCGGCGACCTCTTCCAGTGCTGACGGAAGTCCACGTGGCTTCGCGGGCCGTAGACTACGTGCGCATAGGCGTTCGAAAGGCACGGAGCACGATGGCAACGAATACCGGCGACGGTTACCGCAAGGGTCAGGTCCGCGCCCGATACCAGCAGTTCAACGAGAACACAGAGCGCTATGACAAGTATGACGCCGCAGCTAACTATCTCAGTTCGAAGTCATCTCCTGGCCCTTACAAGGGCGTAGAAACGCGTGAGCCAAAGAAGCCACCACGCTAGTGCGCGAGTCGTGCGCAACGCACTCCGGCGACTCCCTGCTACAAGGGCGGGCGGTTCGAGGTCACGCCTGACTTGAACGTGCCGAGCTGGGCGTGATCGAGCTCGCGCTCAAGGGCATGAGGTCGGTGATGTCACGACCCTCGGCACCACCGACCGAGGCTAGGGTCGGCTCATGAGTGACACGGTCCTCGCCGCTCTCGCTGGCGCATCCATGGCAGGCATTCTCACCCTCGTGGTGCAGTTGGCGGTTGCGGTCATGTCACGCCGTCACACCGAAGCACACGCACGAGCCAAGGGCATAGCCGAGTTTGTGTCGGCGACACACGGCGCAGTGATCGCGATGGGCCTGCTGGCCCGACAGCCGATGGAGGCGAAAGCGTCATTCAGGGAAAGCGCGTTCTACACGTCGCGCGAGGACCGCGAGACGAGCGCCCTCAACGTTGTCCAGCTGCTCGATCCATTGGACGTCGTGGAGGCGGCGGCGGAACTTCACTCCGCGATCGTCCGCCTCGAACGGGACGCTCAGACGAGGATCTGGACCCAGTTGGATTGGGATGCTCACCGACGAACCATTCTGGGGAGCTCTGTGACGCGTGTGTTCGCGGCGGGGCGGAAGACCTTGGGACGGTCCGATCTGAAGCGGGACTTGATTTGGGCGCGCGCGAGCGAACCCAAGCACTCGACAATGGTGACGTAGCGAGCCAGCAGTAGGCAGCGGATTGTCGAGCTCCTCCTTCACCTTGGACGAAGTCCGGTCAAACAGGACGTCCGATTCGGTCAGGTCCGCGACAATGTCATGACTCTCGGAATGTGGGCGCGGTCGCGACCGTCGGCAGAAGGCGCTTTGCGCGTGTGGTCCGACGTGGGTCGTGCGCCGGACTCTCGCCCGCTTGAGTATTCGGTCTTCTGAGCGCCACCGGTATTGGGGTTGAGCGCCATGTGCTGGTGGTCGCGTTCGCGTTCGTGGGCGCCATCGAGTATTCGGGGTGAGCGCCACCGTTCCTAGGCTCCCCCTGCCGTGTGGCCAATCACGCGGCAGGAGGAGTGATTTCGGATGGTACGCAAGATCAGGGCGAAGCTGGTGCTTCGGCTCCGGGCGGAGGGGTTCTCGGGGCGGCAGATCGCCGCCCAGGGCATGTCGCGGCATTCGGTGGCGGCGGTGCTGGAGGCCGCCGATCGGGAGGGTGTCGGCTTCGTCGATGTCGCGGAACTGGACGAGGCGGCGGTGTATGCGCGGTTGTTCCCTGGCCGGGGTGAACATGAGAGCGTGCATGCCCAACCCGACTGGACGGTGGTGCATCGTGAGCTCGCCAGGGTGGGGGTGACGTTGAAGCTGCTGCATGGCGAGTACGTCGACCGGTGTCACGCCGAGGGGGCCACGGCGATGGGCTATGACCGATTCTGCAAGACCTACCAGCATCATGTGCTGGTCGCGGGGGCGGCCTCACGGGTCGGGCACAAGGCCGGTCAGAGCGTCGAGGTGGACTGGTCGGGGCCGACGATGCAGCTGACCGACCCGGTGTCGGGGCAGGGCCGGCGGGTGTTCCTGTTCGTCGGCGCCCTGCCCCTTTCGCGGTACGCGTTCGTCGAGCCGGCGTTGGACATGCGGCAGGACACGTGGCTGCGGGCGCACGTGGCGATGTTCGCCTGGTTCGGCGGGAGTGTGCCGCGGATCGTGCCCGACAACCTGAAGGACCGGTGTGATCAGGCATCCCGCCGAGGGCGAGGTGGTCCTCAACGACGCGTATCGGGAGTTGGCGGCGCACTACTCGGCGGCGGTGCTGCCCGGCCGGGTCCGCAAACCGAAGGACAAGGCCAGTGTCGAGAACACTGTCGGGAACATCGCGACGTGGGTGATCGCCGGCCTGCGGGACCGCCGGTTCGCGACGCTGGCCGAGTTGCGGACGGCCATCTACGAACGGGTGGAGGCGTACAACGCCGAACCGTTCCAGAAGCGCCCAGGGTCCCGGCAGACGGTGTTCGAGGTCGAGGAGAAGCCGCTGCTGCGGCCGCTGCCGACGGTGCCGTTCGAGATCAGCCGGTGGGTGTACGGGCGGCGGGTCCAGCGCAACGGGCACGTGGTGTGGGAGAAGAACTTCTACTCGGTTCCCTACCCGCACATCGGTCGTGGCGTCGATCTGCGGGTCACCGACACCATGGTCGAGGTGTACGCCGGCCAGCAACGGCTGACCAGTCACCTGCTCGCCCCGCCCGGTGTCGTCAACGAGTACCGCACCCACGACGCCGACCTGCCCGAGGGGCCCCGCTACCGCCAGTGGGACGCCGCCCGGGTGCGGGAGTGGGCCGCACGCATCGGGGAGGACACCACGACCGTGGTGAACCGGATCTTCGAGTCCGTGCCGGTCGAGGAGCAAGGACTGGATGCGGCGTTGGCGGTGCTGCGCCTGACGCGGCGTTACTCCGCCGCCAGGGTGGAGGAGGCCTGCCGGCTCGCGTTGGTCCGGGTCCGTTCGCCCCGTTATGCGCACCTGCGACCGATCCTCCAGACCGGCCAGGACACGACCGGCCCGACACCACCCAGACCCGGGCCGCAGGCC
>NZ_JCAKNE010000059.1:0-7868 GCF_059515965.1 Propioniciclava sp. LT432
GCTTATGCCGACGTCTGGGTTATGCCGACCTTCGTGGCGTGTGGCCTTGTGAATCCCGGTTTGTCCGGGGCGGTTGTCGGCATAATCCTGTAGGTCCAACCTTCTCCTGATGGGAGGAGGACGGGTCATGGGTGATCTGGTACGTGAGGGGCCTGCGGCTGCTGGTGGGCAGATGAGGATCTGGCCTCGTCGTGATGCTGGTCCGCTCGCCGCGGTGATGGCCGAGTTGATCGACTGGCTGGTCACGGAGGGGTACGCACCGACGACACAGCGCAACCTGGTGCGGGCGGCGGCTCGGCTCGGTGCATGGCTGGCCGCTGCTGGTGTTGAGCTTGCGGACGTTGACGCTGCGTGCGTGTTCGGCCTTGTCTCAGGGGACAACGAACGCCACCCGGAGCATCGATCCGCCAACGAGAACGTCTCGGCCGTCGTTAGGTTCCTGCAGGAAACCGGACGCCTCAAACCGTCGCCTGTCGACACGGCGCCGCTGCGACCGGCAGAAGCCTGTCTTGCCGCGTGGTTGCGGTTCCTGGAGGTCGAAGAGGGACAGGGTGCCAGTTGGCTCTACAAGGCCCGCCAGATCGGGGAACGCTTCCTGCCGCTGGTCGAAGACGAGGACGGGGACCTCCACTGGGAACGTGTTGACGTCGTCATGGTCAACGAGTTCCTGGTGCGTGTGGTGGCCGGCTACTCCTCCTCCACCGCGCAGAGCAGGGCGGCTCTGCTCCGTGGTCTGCTCACCTGGGCCGCAGCCAACGGGTGGATACGGGACGGGATCGTTGACGGGGTCCTGTCGCCGCGTCGTATCCGGGCCGGCCTGCCGAAAGGCCTTACCGACAGCCAAGTCGCCGCGTTGAAGAATGCCGTCGATCGGGACACTGTGGCGGGCAAGCGGGACTGGGCGATCATCGTCATGCTGGCCCGCCTAGGCGTGCGTGTCGGTGAGGTCGCCGGGCTGAGGCTGGACGACCTCAACTGGCGCGAACCCTCGTTGCGGGTGGTTGGTAAGGGCGGCCGGGTTCTGGTCCTTCCGATGCCCGTCGACGTGGGCGAGGCGCTGGTGGACTACCTCCGGGTCCGTCGCGCCGATCGCGGTGAACGGGCGGTGTTCCTCCGCTGCCTGCCGCCGTTGACGGCGCTGCATCGGGCCGGCGTGGGGGATGTCGTCCTCAGGTACGGCCGACGTGCCGGCCTGGACGGCGTGTACGCCCACCGTCTTCGACACACAGTCGCCAGCCAAGTCCTGACCGGGGGCGGAACCCTCCGGCAGGTCCAAGAACTCCTCGGCCACGCCGACCCGGCCTCGGCGATGACCTACGCCCGCGCCGACATGACACCGCTGCGTCCGCTGGCGCCCTCCTGGGGCAGCCTGCCATGACCACCACCCCTTCGGTCGATGTTGGCCTGTGGACGGTACTGGAGGTGTACCTCACCCAGCGGCGGGCGCTGGGATTCCGGCTCGTCGAGGAAGAACGCCACGCCCGACGTTTCCTCGAATGGCTGCAGGCCCATGGCCACGCGGGTACGTCCTTTAGCGTGGCGCAGGCGTTGAGTTGGGCGCAAGGGGACGGCTCGTTGAAGAACTCCTACCAGTGCCAACGCCTCAGCGCGGTCCGCGGCCTGGCCCGCTACTGCCATGCGATCGGCCTGGACGTCCAGGTGCCGCCAGCCAACGTGCTGCCTACCACCAGGGACCGGCGCCGGCCCCACATCTACACCCAGGGCGAGGTCGACGCACTGATCGATGCCTGCCCGCACGCGTTCACCCATCCGTTGGTGCAGGCCACGATGGCCGCCGTCATCGCCCTACTGGCCGTGACCGGGATGAGGCCGGGCGAAGTCGTGCGACTCCGCCTCGGCGACATCAACGTCGAGGACGCCACCCTGCTGATCCGGGCCAACAAGCACGGTCCCGACCGGCTCATCCCGCTGCACCCCACCACCCTCGACGCCCTGGCCGGCTACCTGGCCAGCCCGCACCGCCAAGCCGCGACACCTCCGCTGGAGGGAACCCTGTTCGTCACCACCCGGGGCAAGGCCTACCAGCGGGCGACCGTGGAGGACCACTTCCAGCGGATCCGGGCCGCGACCGGCATCACTTGGGAAGGGCACGCCCCCTGCTTGGTAGACCTGCGGCACACCTTCGCGACCCGGCAGATGATCCGCGCCTACACCACTGATGCCGGTAACCCGGCTGCGACGCTCGGTCTGCTGGCCCTCTGGCTGGGCCACTCCGATCCGTCCCACACGTACTGGTACGTCCAGGCCGTCCCGGAACTGCTGGCCCTGGCCGCCCACCGCGTCGACACCACGAACACGACGGAGTGACTCACGATGACCTACCTCGCCACCGTCCTGCAGGCGTTCTTCACCGACTACGTCCACACCCAGCGCGGCCTGGCCGCGAACACCATCGCGTCCTACCGCGACACCTGGCGCCTCCTGATCAAGCACCTGAGCGTCACGACCGGGACCAGCGCCGACCAGCTCCGGCTCGAAGACCTCGACCGCGGCACCGTCACCGGCTTTCTCGACCACCTCACCACCCACCGTTCCAACACCGCAGCGACCAGGAACGCCCGGCTCAGCGCGATCCGCGTCCTCCTCGCCCACACGCTGCCCGACCACCCAGAACACGCCGATTCCATCCGTCAGATCCTCGCCATCCCACCCGCCAAGACCACGAAACCCCTACTCAGCTACCTGACCGAGGCCGAAACCGAAGCCCTGCTCGCCGCGCCGGACACCACGACCTGGACCGGCCGACGTGACCAGATGATGCTGGCGTTGGCGATCAGCACCGGGCTGCGGATCAGTGAACTGATCACCCTGACCACCAGCAGCATCCACACCGGGACCAGCCCGTACGTCGAATGCGAAGGCAAGGGCCGCAAACACCGATCCACCCCGCTCAGCGCGACGATCGGCGACCAACTGCGCGCCTACCTTCAAGAGCGGAGCACCCGGCCCGGGACCGCCCTGTTCCCCGGCCCCCACGGCACCCCGCTATCCCGTGACGCGATCGAACACCGACTCGCCGCCCACGTACACACCGCCACCACGTCCTGCCCGAGCATGGCCGGCAAACACATCACGGTCCACACCCTGCGGCACACCACCGCCATGAACCTCCTCCACGCCGGCGTCGACATCATCGTCATCGCCTTGTGGCTCGGCCACGAGCAGACCTCCACCACCGACGTGTACCTCCACGCCGACACCCGACTCAAGGAGGACGCCCTCGACAAGACCAGACCACCCCACGTCACCCCGGGCATGTACACCCCGCGAGCCGACATCCTCGCGTGGCTCGAAACCCTCTGATTATGCCGACAACCGCCCCGGACAAACCGGGATTCACAAGGTCACACGCCACCAAGGTCGGCATAACCCAGACGTCGGCATAAAGCATCAAATGCCGACGTCGGCATTTCAGGGCCTCGGTGCCGCCGTTGCTGGCGCGGTCGGTGTCGAAGTAGGCCAGGAACGCGTCCTTCCACTGTCTCAGGGTTCGGCCGAGGCGGGCGATCTCGGGGATGGGGCAGGACGGGAAGCCGTCGACGACCTGCTCGGCGAGCTGGCGGCCGGCTGCCGGGTCGGGGTGGGCGTAGGCGGCCCGGACGCGTTGGGCGCACTGCCAGGCGACGTGGACGGCGTCGTGGCGTTCATCGGCGGCGATCGCCGCGTCGAGGCGGGCCTGTTGCTTGCCGGTGAGCCGCTCGGCCGCGCAGCGGAGCACGTTCCGGATGCCGTAGAGCGGGTCACCGGAGCGGCCACGGTGCCCGAGGGTCTCTTGTTGGACGCGGCGGCGGACCTCATCGACGGCGTGCCCGGCCAACGCCACGACGTGGAAGGCATCCAACACGGCGGTGGCGTCGGCGAGCTTGTCATCGATCGCGTTCTTGTAGCCGCGGAACGGGTCCAGGGTGGCGACCTCGACGCGGGCCTTGAACGTCTTCCCGCGTTGGTCGAGCCATGTCTTGTACACGGTCCCGGACCGGCCGGGGACCAGGTCGAGCAGCCGGGCGTGGACGCGTCCGTCCTTGTCGCGGGTCAAATCGACCATGCCGGTCAACTCCTTCGGGCCGCGCTTGCGGGGACTCACGTGGTGCCACAGGTGCTCGTCCACCCCGAGGGTCGTCACCCCGGCGAACCGGGCCTCGTCGGCGGCCAAGGTATTCAGGATGGGTTGGATCGAGCCCCACACCGTCTTCCACGCCACCCCCAACTGACGCGCCAGCCCGTGGATGGAGGCGTGCTCGCGACGGACCTGCTCGAGCACCCACCGGCACGCCCGCATGGTCAACAACCCACGCGGGCGGGCGACCTGCTCGTCCTGCTCGGTGAACACCCTGGTCGGGCACGCAGACTCCAGACACCGCCACGTGCGCTTTCGCCACCGCAGCCGGGTCGGCCTCCCGAAACACGGGATGTCCACCAGCGTGGTCGTGCGCCGGCCATGACTATCGGCGACCACCCCACACGTCGGGCAGCCCATCACCGTCGGCGCGGACTCCATCGTGACCACGAGCACGCCATGGCTGGACTTGTCGACCTCGACCACGTGCAAGCCGTCCAGGCCGACCAGAAGGTCGCAGTGGTCACAGTAGGCAGGGGTCGTGGAAGCGTAGCAGCACCCCGTAGGCTCGGACACGTCGAGGCCTTCCGGTCAGGTTGAGTAGACGCTTCCGATCCTGAAGGCCTCGACCCTCAACCACCGTCACCCGCGCTCGGGCGTGTCGCGCTCACCCCACCGCAAGGTTGAAGAGCCACTTAAAGACTTCGGCCCCATGTAACTGATTCGAATAGTTGTCGTCGTCGCGAAGGGGCTGAGCCGGAACACCCGCTTGGCTCGCTTCGCTACGCAGCCAGGAGGTAGCACTAGGTGGTGCCCATCGCCCCGTCCCAGCCTGCGGCCTCTAAGCCAACCCACAGCGACGAGCAGAACATCCGGATCTGCCGCGTCCGGCGCAGGCCGAGCCTTCCCGCGGGGCGACTCCTTCCCTGCCGTGCGCCGGACCCGAACGCTTCTGTCAGACGTGCGGGCGACAATCGCGACATGCCTTCATCCGAAGTCGCACTGAGCGTGCTCACCGTCGTCGTCTCCATCGCCGGTTCCTGGTTCGTGGCCAGATGGACGGTCCGTGCTGAACGCGCGTCCAGAGTGCATGCCGCCGCGGTGGACGGGCTGCTTCCCTCACTCGCTCGACTGCGGGCGCTGCTACATGAGTCGAGCGTGCGCAGCCTGAACCCGGAGGACGTCGCTCGGGCCGTCGCGGATTTCGAATCGCTGTGCCTGCAACACGGTGCATCCCTCCCCGTGGAACTCCGCAGCACTCAATCTGACGTGCGCGCTGCCGTCGGGAACTACTTCGGGGGCGTTTCACTCGCTTCCTTGGATGCCCGCATGGCCACGTACCCGCTGTCGGAACCCGATCCGTACTGGCGGGACATCTCGATCTCCTACATTGAGTACGTCATGGCGAGGCTGCAGCAGAGTCTGGTGCGACCCAAGATCCCGCCAGTCATTCACTTCTCAGACTGGCGTCGGCATGAGGACTATTCCCGACGATGACAGCTGCCCGCCCTGCTCACTCGTTTGCCGCAGGGCGCCCGATTCTGTCACCGGGGGAAACTGATTGTGTCAGTGCCCGCCGATATCGTCGGGTGCTCCAGGGCGTTCGCTATGCCAGAACATGACAGGAGTTTGGTCAGTGAGTTCAGATCGCTACCCGTTCCCCGTCGCCATCTCCCAACTCGGAGTCGGGGACAGCCGCGAGCAGCAGGCACTGCGTGGCGTCCAGTGGCTGCTCAGCCAGACCGACGCCCCCACCGTCCTCGTCACCCCTCGGAAAGACATCGATCACAACCCAGCGCTCACTCGACTGGCTACTGGCGGCAGGGCGCGGCACCTCACATGGCGGGGTCTATTCGCGGACCAACTCCACGGAAAGCGAGTCCTCCACGCGTGGCCCGATCGCAAGCAGCTCAACGAGCTATGGGGGGTGCAGCTCTCGGCCCTTGCCGTACTGGAATGGGCCCCGGGCCAAACCGCGGAGTGGATCGAGGACGCCAACCCGGTTCGCCTGCTGCGGCATGGCACTCACGCCCCGAACCCTCCCGCCGCGCGGACCGCAGACGGGCTGCCCGACGATGTCGTGAACATCCTGCAGCACTTGGCTGACATGGCCGCGGGCTACGACTCGGGCCTGAAGTGGAACGAAGAGGACAAGCTCAAGGCCGACCTGATGAACCGTACGCAGCGATGGCTGGGGCTACCCATTGACCACATCCGCCTGAAGTGCCGGGAGCTCGGCTTGCGACCCGCCGATGTCGACACCATCACCGGCTTGATACTGCGCCGCCAAGAAGGACGACGCTTCAACGTCCGACGCGGATACAAGGACTTCCACTTCCAAGGCTAGAACAACCACCCCCATTGGGGGCTACTCGTAGTTGACCGTGGTGGGTCGTTGATGCAAGGGCTCGTGGCCTTGCGCTGGGATGGGTGTTGCGAAGCATCCAACCGGACAAGGACCACGAGCTGTGATCAAGCCTATGTGCTCGCAGCGTGACGCTGCGAGCGTGACTTTCAACCTGCCTGACTACCACGTGATCGACGCGATCGACCTGCCCCTGGGTGGTCGGCGGGTGATCGTGAAGGCCGACACCATCGCCGGCGGCTGCCCCGACTGCGGGGTGGTGTCGGCGCGGGTGCATGCGTGGTGTCGGCAACGGGTCAAGGACGTCCCGCACGCCGGCGGTGTGGAGGTGTTGGTGGTGAAGCCACGGTTGGTGTGCGCCGAGCAGGGGTGCCCGCGACGGACGTTCACCCAGACCACGAGCGAGTTGCCGCGACGGGCTCGGTGCACGACGCGCTTGCGTCAGGCGTTGCTGACCGCGGTCATCGACCAGGGTCAGCCGGTCGCCCAGGTCGCCAAGACCCATCAGGTGGCGTGGTGGACCACCCAGAAGACGGTGAACGACGCGGTCGACACGTTGCCCGACGTCGACGCCCTGCACGTAAAGCACCTGGGTATCGACGAGCACCGCTACCGCCGGGTCCGCTGGTTCCGCGACCCCGACAGCAGCGGCTGGCGGCGGGTCGAGCCGTGGATGACGACCCTCGTCAACACGGCCTGCGGTCAGGTGCTGGGGGTCGTCGACGGCCGTGACAGTGCTGCCGTCGAGGGCTGGCTGAACGCCCGCAGCCAGGCCTGGCGGGACCGAATCCAGATCGTTGCGATCGACCCCTCAGCAGCGTTCAAGAAGGCGATCACCACCAGCCTCCCGCACGCCAAGATCGCGGTCGATCCGTTCCACCTGGTCCAGTTGGCGAACCTGTGCCTGACCCGGGTGCGGCAACGCCTGGTCCAGGACCTCCACCAGCGCCGGGGCCGGAAGGTCGACCCGGCCTGGGCACATCGCACCCTGCTGCTCCGCGGCTACGACACCCTCTCGGAGCGGGCCCGCCACCGGCTCGATGAGGTGTTCACCAGCGACGACCCCACCGGCGAACTCGGCGCCGCCTGGGGCGTCAAGGAAGGACTGCGGCTGATCCTCGCCAGCCGCACCCTCGAAGGAGCCCGTGACGCCAAACAGCGGCTCGAAGGCTGGGTGAAAGACGCCGACACCGACGAGACCACCAGGCTGTGGGACACCCTCAACGCCTGGTGGCCCGCCATCGAGGCGTTCATCACCAGCCGGGTCACCAACGCCCGCACCGAAGCGGCGAACACCGCCATCAAACACATCAAACGGACCGGGCGCGGCTACCGAAACAACGAGCACTACCAAGCCCGTATCCTGCTCCGCAGCGCCCACCGGGCGCGGCAACACCGCTTGACCAGCCAAGGCACCACGGCCAA
>NZ_JCAKNE010000060.1:0-6815 GCF_059515965.1 Propioniciclava sp. LT432
TGCCCAGTAGCGGTCGTCGAGGGATGTGCATGAGAACGCGCATATGCCGGTGCGCGTTCCTGCGATGTGTCTGATTCCAGCCCTGCTAGATGACTGATTCGAATCCTGCTTCTTGTATGGTTGCTTCATGGAGTATGCACGCCGCATCCTGGACGACGAGTTGGATGAGCTATTCGGCCAGGTTCCAGCGATCGCGATCGACGGCGTCAAGGGGGTCGGGAAGACCACGACCGCCGGGCAGCGGGTCGCCGGGGTGGTGCGGTTGGATTCCAAGGCCGTCCGGGAGTCGATCGCCGCCGAACCGGAGCAGGTGTTGGGGCGTGGGCGTCCTCTGTTGATCGATGAGTGGCAGAAGGTCCCCGAAGTGTGGGATGTGGTCAGGCGTGCCGTGGATGCCAACCCGGCGGGCGGGCAGTTCTTGTTGGCCGGCAGCGCCACCCCCGCGCCGGGGGCCACCGCCCATTCCGGGGCCGGCCGGATCGGCCGGTTGCGGATGCGTCCCATGACCCTGTCCGAACGTGGCGTGTCCGAGCCGACGGTGAGCCTGCGCGACCTGCTGTCGGGACGCCGTGGGTCGCTGACCGGGTCGTGTCCCTTGACCTTGAGTGACTACGTGGAGGAGATCGTCGCCTCGGGGTTCCCCGCGATCCGACCCCTGGCGGGGCGGTCGCGAAGGTTCCAGCTCGACTCCTACCTGCACAACGCGGTCGATCGGGACGTGCCCGAACAAGGGCTGGCAGTGCGCAAACCCGAGGCGATGCTGAAGTGGTTGCGGGCCTACGCCGCGGCCACGTCGACCACGGCCAGTTACGCGCAAATCCTGGACGCCGCCACGCCGGGTCAGGGCGACAAGCCGGCCCGGTCCACGTCGATCGCCTACCGGGACGTGCTGACCGGCTTGTGGCTGCTGGATCCGGTGCCGGCGTGGGCGCCCTCGGGGAGTCTGTTGACCCGGCTGGGTCAGACCCCGAAGCACCATCTGGCCGACCCGGCGCTCGCCGCCCGCCTTCTCGGCCTGACCCGGGAAGCCCTGTTGGATGGCGCCGGGACGGCGGTGGGACCCCAAACGGGCAGCATCCTGGGGCACCTGTTCGAATCATTGGTGACCCTGTGCGTCCGGGTTCCCGCTCAGGCGGCCGAGGCCACCATTGGTCACCTACGGACCCGTAACGGCGACCACGAGGTTGACCTGGTGGTCGTCCGCGACGACGGCCGCGCTGTGGCTGTTGAGGTCAAGCTGGCCAACACCGTCACCGATGCCGACACCAAACACCTCCACTGGCTGGCCGACCGCATGGGCGACCAGCTGTTGGACGCCATCGTCGTCAACACCGGCCCGAACGCCTATCGGCGTCCCGACGGGATCGGCGTCGTCCCCCTCGGACTCCTCGCCCCGTGAACACCCAGGTCGTACCGGACAGCCTGCCCGCACCCCGGCAGGTGGGCGTAGCGGCGGGATCTCGGTGCGCCAGCGCGCCGCCGTGTGACGTTTCGACGTCGGGCGGGAACTACTGGGTATGAGACATCAACGGCCCGCTCGGGAGCGCGACTGGCTGGAACTCCTGTTCGACCGCCACGCCACCCAGTTGCGAGCGTTCGCCGTGCGCAGAGTGGCCGCCAGCAACGCCGACGACATCGTCGCCGACGTCTTCGCCACCGCGTGGCGGCGACGCGAGTACGTCCCCGACCCCGCGCTGCCGTGGCTGTACCAGACCGCCCGGAACGTCATCCTTCACCACTATCGCAGCGAAGCGCGTCGGGCCTCCCTGCAGCACGCCCTCGAGACGACCTTGCCACCAGCGGCGGCACCCTCGGCTGAAGAACAGGCGCGCAGCCTCGTCGATGACCTGCTCGACCGCCTCGACGACACCGACGCCGAAGTCCTCCGCCTCACCGTCTGGGAACAACTCACCCCCGCCGAGATCGCCCTCGTGCTCGACATCACCCCAGGAGCCGCCCGCACTCGCCTCCTCCGGGCCCGTCAACGAGCGCAACAGCTCTACCAGGCCAGCACCACCGCCGCTCCGTTGCGGCGCGCGCCTGCCACCGAACCCTGCTCCGCCACCCGCTAGGACACGCCATGACCACACAATTTGAAGATCAACTTCGTCAGCACGACCCCGCCGCCCACACGCCCGCGTTCACCGCCACCGAACGTGACCGGATCCTGCACGACGCCATCACCGCAATCCCCACCCCCAGACACAGTGGGCAGAGGATCATCCGGGTCTTGGTGGCCGCGTCCGCCGCCCTGGTCGTCGGCGGGCTCGGCTACCAGTCCGTGGCGGTCGGCGCAGCGACCGCGCACGCGTCCGAACTGCTGGCCCAAGCTGCGATCAGGGCCACCGATCCCGTCAGCCGGCCGGGCCAGTACTGGGAACTCACTTCCAGCGGGACCAGCCTGGTCACCGAATACGCCGGCCTCGACACCCGCGTGTGGCTGACCCGCACCACCAACACCGACTACGTCGCCGTCGACGGGAAACGTCCCAGCTGGTTCATCCGCGAACCCACCACCGTGGAACACCAACTCCTCGGCACCCCCGCAGACCGCACCACCCCGTACACCAAGACGGCCGTGTGGACCACGAACCTCACCCCGGAGCAGATCCCCGCCAGCTGGAACCAGCCCTCACCCACCTGGCTCGCCTCACTGCCCCGCGACACCCAGGCCCTGCGTGACAGGCTCTACGCCGACAACCAAGGCCACGGCAACAACCCCGACGACCAGGCCTTCACCGCCGTGGCAGACGTCCTGAACTCCGGGCTGGTGCCCGCCGATCTCCGCTCCGCCCTCTACGAGGTGCTCCGCACCATCCCCGGCACCACCCTGACCGACGACTCCGTCACCTTGTCGACCGGACACACCGGCGTCGGGATCGGCCGCCACGACGCCTTCGGCGGCCACCAATCCCTCGTCATCGACCCCGACACCGGCCAGGTCCTCGGCGAAATCACCGAAACCACCTTCATCCCCGTCGTCGGACCCACCATCAGCACCGAACAGACCATCAAACGGCGGCTCGTCGACAGCATTCCCCAGCCCATCCAGGACCAGGCGGACCGGGAGCACTGCACCATCACCAACAACACAGTCACCTGCTGAGACCAGCACACGAGCCGCCCCGGCAGGGGGCGGCTCGTTCCAGTTCAGCGCACCAGCGACGAAGTGACGCACATCCGGTTCTGCCGCAGGGTGCGCGAGGGTGGCCTGTCGGCTTTCCGGTTCCCGAAGCGCACGACCCGCTCATGCCGCTGCGGGCGCGTGGTTCCTCACTCGATCGGGGTCTGGTGGGCTGGTCCTGCCCGACGGGCGCAGCGTTCGTTGGTGTCAGCGGTTCGCACGGAGAGAGGTCCGCCATGCGTTCCAAGCTCCGGTCGCCCACAATGCCCAAGCCACGAGGACCGGCTGGAAGAAGAGCCTCACCAGTCGTGCCTCGTCACTGTTGAGCCCGAAGGCGTCTCGACGGGTCAGGTACTGCGCGACGTTGCCCGGGAAGACAGCCACGAAGAACGCGGCCGTCGCCCAGCCGAGTGCCGGACGCAGGGCACGCGGCGCCAAGAGAAGCACGGCCCCGAGTCCGACTTCGACCACGCCAGAGGCAACGACGACGAAGTCGGGGTCCAGCGGGATCCACGGCGGCACCTGAGCCTGGAACTCCTGCCGCAGGCTGGTGAGGTGACCGATCCCGGCAGTCGCCAAGAACCCGCCGAGCAGAAAGCGACCCCCGGTCCTGAGCGGGGAGGACCGGCCTTGGAGCGATTCGGCCGAGCGCGGCGACTTGGAGTCCATCCCCGAAGTATCGCGGTCGTCGGCACTTTCGGCATGGATCCGCACTCGCCTGGCGGGGCCCTGACGTACCGTCTGTGGAACCTCGGAAGCGCCAGATCAGCGGGATCTCACGGTGACGGCCAACGACCTGATCTGCCGCCGATCGCCCGCGTCTGGGTGGCTGCATGCCCCACTCTCGACCGACGCGTGCGGCGCGGTTAGGGTGGCTTAAGGAAGGGAGTGCACCCATGGGAATTCTGGCGGTGGACCTGTTCATCACCCTCGACGGCGTCTACCAGGCCCCGGGCGGTCCCGACGAGGACCGTTCCGGCGGCTTCGGGTACGGCGGCTGGCAAGCGCCGTACTTCGACGATGAGTCAGGCGCCCTGATCGGCGCCGGCATCGACCGGCTGGACGCGCTGCTGCTCGGCCATACGACATACGACATCTTCGCCGGCTACTGGCCGACCCAGACAGACCCGGTGGCGGTGAAGTTCAACGCGGTGCCCAAGTTTGTCGCCTCGCGCACGCTCACCGATGCGTCGTGGCCGTGTACCACGGTGGTGTCGGACGTTGCGACCGAGGTTGCGGCTTTGAAGGACCGCTTCGCCGAGATCCACGTCATCGGCAGCGGCAACCTGGCGCGGAGCCTGTTCGCGGCTGATCTCGTCGACCGGCTCAACCTGTACCTCTACCCGGTCGTGTTCGGAACCGGCAAGCGGTTGTTCGACGGCACGGTCCCCACCGCGTTCCGTCTCGCTGAGCCGCCGGTCGCGTTCCCGAAGGGCGCCGTGTCGCTCGTCTACGAACGCGCCGGCGTGCCCCTCACCGGGATCCGCATTGACGGCTGACCCCCGGCGGCCCAACTGAACGCGCTCTTCCGCGAGCCGCGCGCGCGGTCTTGCGCAGTCACCGAGGTTCACCTGGCGTCGACTACCTCGCCGTTCCGCGGAAGGCCGCCTTGGAACATGGTGGGCACCGCGGTTGCGCTCATCACGTCGACACTGCTGATTGCCTGCAGGTGGAGGTGCGGCTCGGTGCTGTTGCCCGTATTGCCGCAGCCTGCCAACGCCTGGCCCACCTCAACGTGTTGACCAGGTTCGACCCGGATGCTGTCTTGCTGGAGGTGGCACAACGCGACCACGGGGCCGCGACTGGTCTTGATCATCACGTGGTTCCCCGCGAGGGCTGGCCAGCCTGCAGTTGCCCTGCGTGCCTGGGTGAGGGCGTAGCGGAGCGATGGCAGGCCTCGGAAGGCCGCATGGTCGGGTTCGGAGTCGTGGACGGCGACGATGATGCCGTCCACCGGGGCGAGGACGGGTCGTCCGAAGCCCACAAAGCGTGCCGCAGGCTCGGGGTGTACCAGCGAGGCGAACGTGATCGGCGTGCTGCGACCGGATTCGTCCACCGGGACGAAGTCGATCGCGAAGGACGAGGCGTACAGCGTCGTGCCGTGGCTGGGGACCCGGTTGGCGGGGCTGTTCTGCGTCAGCCACCGGCCGGTGAAGGGGTAGGCCAGGTCAAGGGTCGTTGGCACGGGGCGGCTCCAGTCTCACGGGCTCGACCATCCCATGGTGGACCGCGATCCGGTTCGCTGGAAGCAACCCATCTGCCGCACGCGGTGTGATCGGTGCGACTTGGCGGTTCGTCAATCGAGCAGCGGGATGTCGAGGTCGTAGGCCAGGACGACCGCCCGGGCGAGCTCGGCCTCTTGGGCGTAGGTCAGGAACCCGACGGTGCGGCCGAGCAGCTTGGTCGGAACGGTGACGACGTTGTCGAGTGAGATCACGCCGTCGTGGTCGAGGCCGTTGGCAGGTCCTACAAGAACCTCGCTGGATAGGCCCTTGATGGTGGAGGTGATCGGCGCGATCGTGACTTTCGTCATGGCCGACCGCGCGGCATCGCGAGTCAGAACGACTGCTGGGCGTGTCTTGTCCAAGCGCACAAGGCAGATCTCGCGCACGGGTCAGTCCTCAACGGTCGCGTGTGCCACGGACCAGTCGACCAACTCGTCGAGGTCGTCCGTGGTGCCCCGCCGGCGGAGGATGGCCGCGTCCTGCTCGGCAACTTGGCGGCGCATCTCGCGCTCGACGGCACGTGCCACCAGCGCTGCCCGGCTGGGAGCGTTGCCGGCGGCCACGGACTTGTCGAGGAAGGCCACCATGTCGTCGGGAAGACGGATCGCGATCTGTACAGTCATGACATAGATCATACCAGTGTGGGTCCCAGCTTGGGATGCTCGCTCATGCCGCTCCGCGGGCGGGTGAAGGCCGCTGAAGAGTCGGCGCGGCAGCGGATGATGGTGCCGTTAAGCGATCTGGAAGGTGTCGTCGCCGACCTGGACTTCAAGACGGAGTTTGCCGCCGAGTGCCTCGACATAGCGGCGCAGGGTGTCAACCTGGGTTTTGTCGAGGTCGCCGCGTTCGATCCGGGACACGCGGTTCTGGCTGACGTCGAGCTCGGCGGCGAGTTCGACCTGGGTGAGGTCGAACTGCTCGCGGAGTTCCCTGAGCCGCCAGGCGCGGGTCTCGGCGAGCATGCGGTCCTTGTGGGCGTCGACCACCTTGCGGCGAGCGGGACGGCGCTGCTTCAGCTGGTCCAGGTTGGTCATGTCAAGCCCTCCTTCTCAGGGTGGTGAGGTGGTCGTCGAACCGTTGGTCGGCGATCGGGACGTGCCGCTTGTACCAACGGTTCCAGTCGCGGCTCTTGTCGCCGGCGACCAATAGGATCGCCCGGCGTTTCGGGTCGAACGCGAACAAGATCCGGATCTCTGATCTGCCCCCGGACCCGGGCCGTAACTCCTTCATGTTCTTGTGACGCGAGCCCTTGATGGTGTCGACCAACGGCCGCCCCAACATCGGTCCCTCGTCTTGCAGTACTTCCAGTGCGGCGACGATCAGGTCGTAGTCGTCCTCGGACAACGCGAGCAGCCACTCTTCGACGAGTCCGACCTCCACGTCCCACACATGGCTAGTCTACAACTTCTGAGTTGTACACCTCAAGGGTTGTGGCCCGCGCGACGAGGAACATCCTCAACTGCCGC
>NZ_JCAKNE010000061.1:0-6129 GCF_059515965.1 Propioniciclava sp. LT432
GGCTTGATATGTAGGTGATCTCGACTCCGGGTGGATGGCGGTTCGTGACGGGGTCGACGATGTGGTCGTCGTTCTCGTGGCTGGAGCTGTTGATGGAGTTGTTCGTGCCTGTCCTTGCCCGCTCGCGCGGCGCCGCTCCCGAGTTGGGTGACGCGCTGTTGGATGAGTATCTGCGGTTCACTGCGGCGCGGCTGCGTCCGAACTCGGTGACGGCGCAGGCTTTCGACTTGAAGGTCTTCTTTACCGTGGTGGGTAAGCGGCCGCTGGCCGTGGGGACTGCGGACGTGTTGGCGTTCATCGAGGCACAACGCCAGCCACGACGTGGTGGGAACGTGGTGCGCCTGTCCGATGGCGAGCAGGGGTTGGCGGCCTCCACGATCAAGCGCCGGTTGGCGACGGTGACCTCGTTGTTCGACTACCTCATCGCGCGTGGCGTGTGCGAGCGCCAGCCCGTCCCGCGATCGATCACCCCTAGGACACGGTCGCTGCGAGGGGCACCGCTGGTCCGGGCCCCGAAGCGTCTGCCGCGCATCCTCGCTCCGGGTGAGGCCGTCGCGCTGACGAACGCGCTGCGCACGCAACGGGACCTGGCGATGGTCACGCTCATGCTGCGCGCCGGGCTACGGCGTTGCGAAGTCCTCGGCGTGCGGTTCACCGATATCCAGCCAGGCGACCAGCGCGTGTTCATCTGTGCGGGCAAGGGCGGTCACGAACGGATCGTCCCGGTCGATCCGTTGTTCTTCACTCACCTACACGCCTACCTGTCCCTCGAGCGGCCACGCGACGGCGACGGCGAGCGCGTGTTCGTGGTGTTGAAGGGCCCCAACCGGGGTCGTCCGCTCACGGCGGCGGGGCTTGACGAGGTCCTCGCCGGAGCCCGCCGCCGAGCCGGGCTCGCTCATGCGACGTGCCACGAGTTGCGTCATACGTGCTTCACTCGCCTGCGTGAGGCTGGGATGAGCCTGGAAGCAATCCAGGCCCAGGCGGGGCACGCGAACCTCGACACGACTCGCCTTTACCTGCACTTGTCCAACGACTGGCTCGCCGACCAGTATCGCGACGCCATGACCGTGCTCGCCGACATCTACGACAACAACGGAGCGGTGTCGTGACCCCCTCTACAGGCCCAGTGAGTGCGTCCCCGGCGCCGACGTCATCGCCGGACCGTGCTGTGGCTGAGGCGGTCGACGTGCTGCGCTGGTTCGCGGACGCGTACATCGCGGCCGGCGCGACGCCCGCAGCCCGCCAGACCCGCCGCCAGGGCGTGGCTGGGTTCGACCGGCGTTTCACCACTCTTGCCGCTTGGAACGCGGCCGACGTCATGACCCGGCGGGCCGTACGAAGCGAGGTCATGTCGTTTGCCGCCCACGCTGCTGTGGCGACTGGCCTGTGTGTCGATCCTGCCTTCGTGACGGGGTCTGGATGCCGCTGGGGCGTCTACCTGCGTACCGCCTATCCCGACCAGTACGACCGGTTCAACGGCCAGGCCGCTCAGCTCGGGTTCTGCGACAAAGAGATCGGCCGCATGTGGACCCACCTGTCCCGCATTGCCGTGATCGCCGGTACGGGTCCCGACGCGCTCACCCCCGCCGCCTACCAGCGGGCACGAACAGTGTTCTTCGAGTCCGTGACCGCAGGCAAGGACGCCATCCCGCACAAGTCACTGTCCACCCCACTGTTCGGGCTCGACGCGCTCATGCATCACCGTGGCCAAGCACCCTCCCCGGACAAGCGACGACGCTGGATTCACCGGCCCGTCGCCGAAGTCGACTGGGACCACCTCGAAGCCCACGCCCCGGTCATGACCGCAACAATGCGTCGCTACCTGCATCAATGCTCCCTGTCACTACGCCCGGCGTCGGTCACCTTGTTCGACACCACGCTCCGCCAGTTCGCCGGTTACCTCATCCACCACCACAGCGCCGACCAGCACGGCACCGATCCCGGCGGCGACGGCGACGTTCACCTGGTGGTGCGGGTCGCGGACATCGATCGCGCACACGTCGAGGGCTACAAGACCTGGCTCGCAGCACGGCCGGGACACCGAGGCAAGCCGCTGACCAAGACGACCCTGGCCATGCGCATGGGCCACCTGCGCTCGTTCTTCACCCGGATCATCGAGTGGGGCTACGACGACGTCCCCGCCCGGGTACCCGTGTACCGCGACGACCGTCCCCGCCTGGACAAGCCACTTCCGAAGTTCCTCGACGACGCCCAGGCAGCCGCGTTCATGGCTGCCGCCCGAGCACTGCCGAACCGACTCGACCGGCTCATCGTGCAGACCCTGGCCCGTACCGGGATGCGGCGCGGTGAACTGCTCGGCCTCACCATCGACGCCGTCGTCCAGATCGGCACCGGCTATTGGCTGCGCACCCCCATCGGCAAGCTCCACAACGACCGGTACATCCCCTTGGACCCGCAGCTGAAGACCCTGATCGACGACTGGCTCGCCGACCGTCCCGACTGGCAGGCCAGCGACCTGCTCCTACTCGACCGGGGCCGCCCGATCCCACCGACCCGCATCGACAAGGCCGTCGCGAAGGCCGCATCCGGTGCCGGGCTCGGCCACGTCCACCCCCACCAACTGCGTCACACCCTTGCCACCCAAGCCATCAACCGCGGCATGAGCCTGGAAGCCATCGCCGCTCTGCTCGGACACGCTGACCTGTCCATGACCATGGTCTACGCCCGGATCGGGGACCGCACCGTCGCCGACCAATACTTCAACGTCACCCGCAAGATCGAGTCCCTCTACGCCACGACCACACCCACCACGACAGATGTCGCAAAGAGCGCCACCGGCACCAAGCGCGCAACAGGTGTGCGCCTACCCGCCGACGCGGCCGGACCAGCCATGACCAGCCTGCACGCTGAGGTAAGCAAGCGTCTACTCGGCAACGGCTACTGCGCCCGCCCGATCGAGCTCGACTGCCGCTACGAAACCATCTGCGAGTCCTGCACCATGTTCTTCACCACCATCGAACACCGCCCCACCCTGCAAGCCCAACGCGACGACGCCTGCGCCAAAGGCCAAACCCGCCGCGCCGAGGTCTACACCAACCTCCTCGAACGCCTCGATCAAACCCCCGCTTGACAGACATCACCCACATAAGCCGCCGCTTTTCCAAGGAACTCCCGCTCGGCCTTCAACTCACGGACCTCCTTACGCAACCGTGCCAGTTCAGCACGCTCCGGTTCGCTGATCTCCGGTAACTCGTCGGCGTGGTCCCGCCGATACGCATTCACCCAATTCCTGAGTGTTTCCGAGCCGATACCATGATCACGCGCGACCTCGGCAACAGTCCGCGACGACTCAATCACCGCACGAACCGCCTCCGCCTTGAATTCCGGGCTGAACTTCTTCCGGGTCATTCGATCCCTTCCATTTCTCCCACGGATTCTACCGGTGGGGGCTCTTGGTCCGGAAACAATCCCTCACCTCAGACCTTGACCATGTGGTGCAGGGCGGCGTTGGCTTGCCGGTCGCCTCCTCGGCTGAGGCGATGCCGGTCGGTGCGTCCTGAGGAGACGGGGATGGGGGCGGTTCCGCACAGGGCGGCGAAGGAGGCAGACGAACGGAGTCGGTCTGGGTTCTCGCCTGCGGTGAGGAGGAGTTGCGCGCCGATGGCTGGGCCGACGCCCTTGATGGCCATCAGGGCTGGGTTGGCGCGGCGGGCGCGGCGCAGGATTCGTTCGTCGAGCTGGCTGATCTCATCGGCGAGGGCACGGTGTCGTCGAGCCAGCGTGCGTAACGCGTGCATGGTGTCGGCGTCGTCGCTGTTGTGGAGTTGGTCGGGTCTGCTGTCGTGCAGGGTGGTGAGGAGTTTCGCCTCGGGCAGTCCTCGGTAGCGGTCCCGCAGTTCGGGGCGGGTGTTGACCAGAAGGGCGTTGATCTGCCGCCAGGCGGCCTGCTGGGCCTTGACCGCGGATCGGCGGGCGATGTTGAGCGCACGGAGGGGTTCGATACTGGGATTCTTCGGGCTGGTGGTGGCCTCACCCGACAAGACCGAGCGAGCAGCTCGGTAGGCGTCGAGCGGATCGCTCTTGCCCTGCTTGCGCTTATCTGCTGGGCGGGTGCGGTTGACCTCGATCACCTGGATCCCGGCAGTGAGGAGTTCAGTGGTGATGCCCACCCCGTAGCTGGAGGTGCCCTCCACGCCGACGCTGTCCAGGGGCCCTCGCTCGATGAGCCAAGCAACGGCTCGTCGGTAGCCGGCCACGGTGGTGGGGAACTCCCGATCGGCCACGGGTTGGCCGATCCCGGTGATCACCGCGACGTGGATCGTGTCGCTGTGCGAATCGACGCCACCCACATTGTTCTGTTGGTTTGTCATGATGGTGCTGCCCTTCCTTGCCGATGGGTTCGGCGCCGGCCGGGCCGGTCAGACAGGACTCACACCAGATCCCGTGCGATGGGTCAGGCTCGTATTAGGTCATGGCCCGACCGGCCGGTGCCGCTAGCTGCGCGAGGGTCGGACGGATCACTCCATCGGCAACCCAGCAGGGTGCCAGTCAGACGTAGGGTCACGACCCCCGCGCAGTCATACCAGCATGTAAGTCAGATGGTCTGTGTGGGAGGGGTCCCTGACTCAAGGGAGTAGAGACTGTGACGATGACGACGAACGACGAGACTGTGTCGGGTCCGTTCGGGCCGCTGGAGGGTGCTCGCCCGTCAGCGCGTGAGGCGATCCAGGACATGTTGGATGCCGGCCTGCTGGACGACTTGATGGGCCGGATCGATGAGGGCGCCCTGCAGCTGACCGGCGAGGGCGGGTTCATCCCCGAAATGATCAAGGCCGTTCTCGAGCGCGGATTGGGCGCCGAGTTGACCTCCCATTTGGGATACGCCAAGGGCGACCCGGCGGGTCGGGTGTTGCCGAATTCCCGGAATGGGACCACCCCGAAAACGGTGCATTCCGAGGTCGGGTCGATACCGTTGGACATCCCCCGGGACCGGCACTCGACCTTCGAGCCCCGGCTGGTGCCCAAGGGCGAACGGCAGGTCGGCGGGCTGGCCGACATGATCATCAGCCTGTACGCGGGCGGGATGACGATCCGTGACATCCAGGCCCACCTCGCGCGCACGATCGGCACCGAGCTGTCCCATGAGACGATCAGCAAGATCACCGACGCCGTCCTCGATGAGGTCAAGGCGTGGCAGTCCCGGCCGTTGGACCCGGTCTACCCGGTCATCTACCTCGATGCGCTGGTGGTCAAGGTCCGCGACAGCCACCAGGTCCGCAACAAGGCCGCCCACATCGCGGTCGGGATCGATCTGGACGGCGTGAAACACGTACTCGGGATCTGGGTCCAGACCAGCGAGGGCGCCAAGTTCTGGGCCGGTGTGCTGGCCGAGCTCCGCAACCGCGGCATCACCGACACGCTCATCGTGTGTTGCGACGGGCTGACCGGGTTCCCCGAGGCCATCGAAGCCACCTGGCCGCGCGCGATCGTGCAGACCTGCACGGTGCACCTGATCCGCGCGTCGATGCGGTTCGTGTCCTACACCGACCGCAAGCGGGTCGCCGCGGCCCTACGGCCGGTCTACACCGCCCCCACGGTCGAGGCCGCCGAGACAGCCTTGTTGGAGTTCGCAGGCAGTGACCTGGGTCGTAAGTACCCCGCCACCGTCGCTACCTGGGAGAACGCGTGGGAAAGGTTCATCCCGTTCCTGGAATTCCCACCCGAAGTGAGACGGATCATCTACACGACGAATGCGATCGAATCGCTGAACTACCAGCTACGCAAGATCATCAAGAACCGCGGCCATTTCCCCAACGACGACTCCGTCGTGAAACTGTTGTGGCTGGCGATCCGTGACATCGAGGACAAGCGAGCCCGAGCACGCGCCAAGGAAGCCGGCAAACCCAAGGGCGAGTCCCGCACCGCACCGGGCTACCTCGTAGAAGGCGCCACCACCCAAGGCTGGAAGGCCGCCCTCGGCGCCCTCCTCATCGCCTTCCCCGACCGACTCGACAACCACATCAACTGAAAGTGAACCGACCCACTCACACACAGACAACTTGACAGGCTCAACTTCTACTCGGTTCCCTACCCGCACATCGGTCGTGGCGTCGATCTGCGGGTCACCGACACCATGGTCGAGGTGTACGCCGGCCAGCAACGGCT
>NZ_JCAKNE010000062.1:0-5851 GCF_059515965.1 Propioniciclava sp. LT432
GGGATGTAGGACAGGCCGGTGCGGGTGCCGGCCCAGTCGGCCATCGCCTCGCTGATGAACTCCGGCCCGTTGTCCGACCTGAGCACCGCCGGGGCGCCCCGGGCGGCGACGAGGTCCTCGAGGTGGGCGGTGAGCCGGTCCGCGGTGATCGATCGTTCGGTGAGTCCGCCGATGCACTCCCGGGTGTGCTCGTCGACGATCGAGCAGATCTTGATCGGTCTGCCCTGCTCGTCGGCGTCGAACTGGAAGTCCACCGCCCACACCACGTTCGGCGCGTCCGCCGTCGGCGTGTCGATGGTCGAAGATCCGACGCGCTTGCCTCGACGCCGCTGCGGGACCCGGAGCCCCTCGTCACGCCACAGGCGTTGGACCTTCTTGTGGTTCACCACCCAGCCCTCGGCGCGGGCGTCGTGATACGCCCGCCGATACCCGTAGCGGGGATGGTCCTTCGCCCAGGCGCGCAGCCACTCCCGCAGCGCCCGGTCCGGGTCCGTGACCGTGTCGGCGTTGAGCGGGCGTCGGTACGCGGAGCGGGAGAGCCCGGCCAGACGGCACGCCATCCGCTCGCTCACCTGCAGTGTCCTGATCAGGTGCGCGACGGCGGCACGGCGCCTGCCCGGGCCTAGAAGTTTCCCTCAGCCAGCTCCTTGAGCGCGGCCTTCTCCAGCTCCGCTTCGGCGAGCAGCCGCTTCAACGTGGCGTTCTGCTTCTCGAGCTCCTTGAGGCGCTTCGCGTCGTCGGCCTTGAGGCCGCCGTACTGGTTCCGCCACCGGTAGTACGTCTGCTCGGACACCCCGAGCTCCCGGCACACCGCCGCGACATCCTGCCCGTCGGCGAGCATCCTGTCGGCCTGCCCGAGCTTACGGACGACCTGCTCCGGCGTGTGACGCTTCCTACTGTTCGTCATGATCTGACCAGTCTCCCTGCCCGCCACCGCGGGCAACAGGACGACTCGCATAACGACCGGACCTACGAAACGGGGTCAGCCCACGGCGGCCTGCTCGGATCGGGATCCTTCAACGCCGATCGGGCCGGCTACCGGGCCCTCATCGCGTGGGCAGTCGCGTTCGGCGGCGCGGTGATCTTCGGCGTTGAGGGCACGGGATCTTACGGCGCCGGGCTCGCCTCGGCGATTCGCCGCAGCGGGATCGGCGTGCTCGAGGTCCTCCGCACTGACCGCAGGGATCGTCGAATCCGGGGCAAGTCCGACACCCTTGACGCTGAAAATGCGGCGAGGGCCGTCCTCGCCGGGACCGTGCACGCGGTGCCGAAGGCCGGTGATGGGATCGTCGAGATGATCCGAGTGACCAAGGTCGCCAAAGACAATGCCGTCAAATCCCGCAGCAGCGCCATGATCAGCCTCAAACAGGTTCTCGTGAACGCACCCGACGAACTACGGCAGACACTCCAACGGTTGCCCAAGATGACGTTGATCCGCCGCTGCGCGGGACTACGTCCGGGCCCCATCGAGGACGTCACAGCAGCGACCAAGAACGCCCTTCAAGCGATCGCCAGCAGGTGGCTCGCTCTGGACCAGGAGGTCCGCGGACACGACGCACTCCTGAGCCGCCTGACCGCCAGCGTGGTACCCAGCCTGGTCGATGCGTTTGGGATCGGCCCCGACGTGGCCGCCGAAGTGCTGATCGTGCTCGGCGACAACCCCGAGCGGATCCATTCCGAGGCAGCCTTCGCACGGCTCTGCGGCACGAACCCGATCCCTGCCTCCTCCGGTCAGACCATCAGACATCGGCTCAACCGCGGCGGCCACCGTCAAGCCAACGCGGCCCTCTACCGCACGGTCGTGGTTCGGATGCAGTACCACGAACCGACCATCACCTACGTCACTCGCCGCATCGCTGAAGGCAAGACCAAACCCGAGATCATCCGCTGCCTGAAACGACTCCTGGCCCGCGAAATCTGGGCCCTCACGCGCGAGTTCCGCCAACCCGGCACAGCTTGACAGCTATAGGAGCATCAATGCCGCAGCCGAGGCGTTCAACTCGCTGTTCAAGAGCGAACTGATCCGCAACCGCGGCCCCTGGCACGGCATCAGCGATCTCGAGTACGCGGTCGCCGAGTACCTCGACTGGTACAACCACCGACGGCGCCACGGCGAGATCGGATACCAGCCACCCGCCGAATACGAGGCAACGTTCTACGATCAACCACATCCAACGCCAACCGCGTGTGCAGGCTGGTCGACAGTTGCCAGCCGACGATCATGCGGGTGCACATGTCGAGGATGAACGCCGCGTACACCCAGCCGGCGAAGGTGCGCACGTAGGTGATGTCGGCCACCCACAGCCGATCCGGCGCCTGCGCGGTGAACTGGCGATTCACCTTGTCCTCCGGCGTCGGCGCGCCGGCCGGGATCGTCGTACGAGGCGCCTTGGCCTTGCTGACACCGCGGAGCCCGTTGATCCGCATCAGCCGTTCCACGGTGCACCGGGCGACATCGGTGTGCCCCTGCCGCCGCAGTTCGTGCCAGACCTTCCGCACGCCGTACACGCCGTAGTTGGCCTGGTGGACCTCAGCGATCAACCGGACCAGACCGGCATCGGTCAACGCGCGCCGGCTCGCCGGCCTCGACCCGAACGCGTAGTAGGTGCTCGGGGCGATCGGGATCCCGTGAGTGGTCAGGACCCTGCAGATCGGCTCGACCCCGTGCTCGTGCTTGTGGTCGTCGATGAACGCGACGATCACCGCTGTGGGCGGTCGAGCTCCGCCTGCGCGAAATACGGCTTGATATGTAGGTGATCTCGACTCCGGGTGGATGGCGGTTCGTGACGGGGTCGACGATGTGGTCGTCGTTCTCGTGGCTGGAGCTGTTGATGGAGTTGTTCGTGCCTGTCCTTGCCCGCTCGCGCGGCGCCGCTCCCGAGTTGGGTGACGCGCTGTTGGATGAGTATCTGCGGTTCACTGCGGCGCGGCTGCGTCCGAACTCGGTGACGGCGCAGGCTTTCGACTTGAAGGTCTTCTTTACCGTGGTGGGTAAGCGGCCGCTGGCCGTGGGGACTGCGGACGTGTTGGCGTTCATCGAGGCACAACGCCAGCCACGACGTGGTGGGAACGTGGTGCGCCTGTCCGATGGCGAGCAGGGGTTGGCGGCCTCCACGATCAAGCGCCGGTTGGCGACGGTGACCTCGTTGTTCGACTACCTCATCGCGCGTGGCGTGTGCGAGCGCCAGCCCGTCCCGCGATCGATCACCCCTAGGACACGGTCGCTGCGAGGGGCACCGCTGGTCCGGGCCCCGAAGCGTCTGCCGCGCATCCTCGCTCCGGGTGAGGCCGTCGCGCTGACGAACGCGCTGCGCACGCAACGGGACCTGGCGATGGTCACGCTCATGCTGCGCGCCGGGCTACGGCGTTGCGAAGTCCTCGGCGTGCGGTTCACCGATATCCAGCCAGGCGACCAGCGCGTGTTCATCTGTGCGGGCAAGGGCGGTCACGAACGGATCGTCCCGGTCGATCCGTTGTTCTTCACTCACCTACACGCCTACCTGTCCCTCGAGCGGCCACGCGACGGCGACGGCGAGCGCGTGTTCGTGGTGTTGAAGGGCCCCAACCGGGGTCGTCCGCTCACGGCGGCGGGGCTTGACGAGGTCCTCGCCGGAGCCCGCCGCCGAGCCGGGCTCGCTCATGCGACGTGCCACGAGTTGCGTCATACGTGCTTCACTCGCCTGCGTGAGGCTGGGATGAGCCTGGAAGCAATCCAGGCCCAGGCGGGGCACGCGAACCTCGACACGACTCGCCTTTACCTGCACTTGTCCAACGACTGGCTCGCCGACCAGTATCGCGACGCCATGACCGTGCTCGCCGACATCTACGACAACAACGGAGCGGTGTCGTGACCCCCTCTACAGGCCCAGTGAGTGCGTCCCCGGCGCCGACGTCATCGCCGGACCGTGCTGTGGCTGAGGCGGTCGACGTGCTGCGCTGGTTCGCGGACGCGTACATCGCGGCCGGCGCGACGCCCGCAGCCCGCCAGACCCGCCGCCAGGGCGTGGCTGGGTTCGACCGGCGTTTCACCACTCTTGCCGCTTGGAACGCGGCCGACGTCATGACCCGGCGGGCCGTACGAAGCGAGGTCATGTCGTTTGCCGCCCACGCTGCTGTGGCGACTGGCCTGTGTGTCGATCCTGCCTTCGTGACGGGGTCTGGATGCCGCTGGGGCGTCTACCTGCGTACCGCCTATCCCGACCAGTACGACCGGTTCAACGGCCAGGCCGCTCAGCTCGGGTTCTGCGACAAAGAGATCGGCCGCATGTGGACCCACCTGTCCCGCATTGCCGTGATCGCCGGTACGGGTCCCGACGCGCTCACCCCCGCCGCCTACCAGCGGGCACGAACAGTGTTCTTCGAGTCCGTGACCGCAGGCAAGGACGCCATCCCGCACAAGTCACTGTCCACCCCACTGTTCGGGCTCGACGCGCTCATGCATCACCGTGGCCAAGCACCCTCCCCGGACAAGCGACGACGCTGGATTCACCGGCCCGTCGCCGAAGTCGACTGGGACCACCTCGAAGCCCACGCCCCGGTCATGACCGCAACAATGCGTCGCTACCTGCATCAATGCTCCCTGTCACTACGCCCGGCGTCGGTCACCTTGTTCGACACCACGCTCCGCCAGTTCGCCGGTTACCTCATCCACCACCACAGCGCCGACCAGCACGGCACCGATCCCGGCGGCGACGGCGACGTTCACCTGGTGGTGCGGGTCGCGGACATCGATCGCGCACACGTCGAGGGCTACAAGACCTGGCTCGCAGCACGGCCGGGACACCGAGGCAAGCCGCTGACCAAGACGACCCTGGCCATGCGCATGGGCCACCTGCGCTCGTTCTTCACCCGGATCATCGAGTGGGGCTACGACGACGTCCCCGCCCGGGTACCCGTGTACCGCGACGACCGTCCCCGCCTGGACAAGCCACTTCCGAAGTTCCTCGACGACGCCCAGGCAGCCGCGTTCATGGCTGCCGCCCGAGCACTGCCGAACCGACTCGACCGGCTCATCGTGCAGACCCTGGCCCGTACCGGGATGCGGCGCGGTGAACTGCTCGGCCTCACCATCGACGCCGTCGTCCAGATCGGCACCGGCTATTGGCTGCGCACCCCCATCGGCAAGCTCCACAACGACCGGTACATCCCCTTGGACCCGCAGCTGAAGACCCTGATCGACGACTGGCTCGCCGACCGTCCCGACTGGCAGGCCAGCGACCTGCTCCTACTCGACCGGGGCCGCCCGATCCCACCGACCCGCATCGACAAGGCCGTCGCGAAGGCCGCATCCGGTGCCGGGCTCGGCCACGTCCACCCCCACCAACTGCGTCACACCCTTGCCACCCAAGCCATCAACCGCGGCATGAGCCTGGAAGCCATCGCCGCTCTGCTCGGACACGCTGACCTGTCCATGACCATGGTCTACGCCCGGATCGGGGACCGCACCGTCGCCGACCAATACTTCAACGTCACCCGCAAGATCGAGTCCCTCTACGCCACGACCACACCCACCACGACAGATGTCGCAAAGAGCGCCACCGGCACCAAGCGCGCAACAGGTGTGCGCCTACCCGCCGACGCGGCCGGACCAGCCATGACCAGCCTGCACGCTGAGGTAAGCAAGCGTCTACTCGGCAACGGCTACTGCGCCCGCCCGATCGAGCTCGACTGCCGCTACGAAACCATCTGCGAGTCCTGCACCATGTTCTTCACCACCATCGAACACCGCCCCACCCTGCAAGCCCAACGCGACGACGCCTGCGCCAAAGGCCAAACCCGCCGCGCCGAGGTCTACACCAACCTCCTCGAACGCCTCGATCAAACCCCCGCTTGACAGACATCACCCACATAA
>NZ_JCAKNE010000063.1:0-4608 GCF_059515965.1 Propioniciclava sp. LT432
TGGTGGTGGGATCGCGGCGATCCGGGCGAACGCGGCCACGAGGTGCTCGACCCAGGGCCAGGTCTTGGGTAGGCGCAGTCGTCGCCGTCGGGCGCCGTAGACGAGCCGGGCCGGGACGTGCAGCAGCCGATACCTGAGTGCTTTCGGTTCGGCCTTGGCGAGGTCACCGTCGAGGGCCAGCATTTTGAGCCAGGCGACCAGGTCGGCGGCGATCATGGTCAGGAGTAGCCAGGTCTGGTTGATGCTGAACTCGCGTGACGGGAACCGGCCCAGGCCGGAGTCTTTGGCGTGTCGGATCCGGTCCTCGACCCGGGCATGCGCCCGGTGACGGGCCTCGAGAAACTGCAACTGCCCCTCGGCGGTGTTGGTGGCGAACGCTTGGTAGCGCCAGCCGTCGTGGGCTTCGAACAGCGACAGTTGAGCCCCGGGGTGGGGGCGTTCGCGGCGCAGGATCACCCGCATCCCGGCCGGCCACCGGGTCAGGTCCAGCAGGCCGGTGACCTCGGCGACGTCCCCGCCGTCTCGGACCTCACCCTCAGCGGTGAGCGCCGGGGACCACAACCCGGCCGGCAACTGCGAGATGGCGTGGCGGATGTTCTCCCCGATCGTGAACCCGACGCTGTAATGCAGCGTCCTGCCTCTGACTTGGCCTTGCGCATGGAGCCAGTCCAGCAGCAGGTGCGAGGCTCCGGCCCCGTCGCAGCGGATCAACAGATGGCGGCGATACGGCATCGGGATCTGGGTGATCGCCTCGCCCAAGACCTGAATGTGATCGACGGCGGTGTTCGATCCTGCCCGACCTGTCCGCAGCGCGGCGGCGAGGAACTCGCCCGTGTTGTCGCACCACACGCCGATCGGGTGATACCCGAAGGTTCGTTTGAACGTCGGCGACGCGAGTTCCTTCTCCGAGTGGGTCACCACGATCGTGGCATCGACATCCAACACCACCGTGCTGCCGAGATCGGTCCCGGCGACCCGAGACGCCGGAACCCCACCAGCCGCTGTCCGCTGGGCCCAGACGTGGCGCCGGACACGGGCCCGGGCCGTGGCGATCTTCCTCCGCCTGGCGTCGGTGACCTCGTCCAACGCCCGCCACACCGTCGGAGCAGACGCGACCGGCCCCAGGACCTGGGATTGGTGCCGCAGCACATCGATGTCGGAGATCGCTTCCCCGCCGTCGGCGAGCAGCACCGCCACATCGGTCAGCACCTGGCCACGGTCGTGCACCGAGGGGACGAACGAACGCCGGGCCATCGCCGTCGATAGGGCGCCGGTCAGGCCGGTGTTCTCGGCCAGCATCCTGAGCCCGATGCTGCCGGCGTGGGCGATCACCGCGCCACCATCGCCGGTCACGGACATACCGGTGGACCACGAAGTACGCTTCACCTACGGAGTGCCTTCCGCTTCAGGGGTCTTGAACAGTCGCAAGTCCAAGTATCCCGTAGCCAGAAGGCACTCCGGCCTATCTACCGCACGCGTCGCTCACTCCGCCATGAACGATCGAGGCTAGGGCCTGGGCCGGAGCAACCGCCCTCAATTGCCGCGACCCGGTGGCCTATTCGTGGGACATTCCCCGCCGTTACGGGCGGCGACGCCGCAGGTAAGGACGGCCTCGCAGTGGCGCACTGGATACGTGGCTAAGTCGCGTGGCCATCTGGGAGGTTTTCGCTGCTTGTGGGGGTGTACCCGAGTGTGAGGAGCCCCCTGTCGTGTCTGGTGTTGAGCGTGTTGAGTTCGAGGGCCAGTTCTTGGATGAACCGTTGCTCGTGGATGTCCTGCTGGAGCGGTTGGAGGAGCTCCTCGAGGCGGGCGGGGATGTTGAGGAGCTTGCTGATGTGCAGGCCCAGCTCGACTTGATCACAGGCCGATGAGCGGCCGGGGACGCGGCGTTGCCGATCTCGAGGCCGCGGCTGCGGCGCGCGAGGAGACGTTGGCGCGCATGCATGAGCAGTTGGCCGATCAGGTTGAACGGTTGGCCTCAGGGGAGGGCTGGCGCGCGTGGTTGTCGTTCGCGAGCGGGTTCTGGATATTGCGCTTGCTGAGGGCCGGTGTTCCGCTGGGGGGTGAGCCAGTGTTCCGGGGATCGGTGGGCCACGTCGACGGGATGGGTTGCCATGGTGCTGGGGCGGCCGCTTGGGCCGCCCCAGCGCTGTGGTTACTGCAGGTGAGTGAAGTGTTTGCGCAGGGAGTCGTCACAGTCCAGGACGGTGGCGTGCGCGTTGGTGGTGATCCGGTCGACGATGGCGTCGGCGAGGATCTTCTCTTCCATCCGGTCGTGCCACTGGCCCGGTGGTAGCTGGGAGCAGTAGATCGTGGAGGCGGTCTTGTGTCGTCGGTCGATCAGGGTGTGCAACTGCTGGACCTGGACCCGGGTGGGCGGGGTGAGGAACCAGTCATCGATGATCAACAACTCGACGTTGACCAGGGTGTCGAGGCAGCGCTTCTTGTCCCCGGTCCGTTCGGCGATGGTGATCCGGTCGAACAGTTCCCCGGCGGGCAGGTAGAGCACCTTGCGGTACTGCTGGCAGGCCTTGTTCCCCAGCGCGCAGGCGACGTAGGTCTTCCCCGCGCCGGTGGGTCCTTGCAGGATGACGTCTTGGTGCTTGACCAGGTAGGCGCCGACCGCGAGCCGGTGGATCAGCTCGAGGTCCATGCTGCGGCCGGGCATGGCTTTCAGGTCGGTCAGGTCGGCGGCGGGTTGGGCGAGGCAGGCTTGGCGGCGGAGCCGGTGCAGCTTGCTGTCGCGGCGTCTCTCGTATTCCCAGTCGACGGCCTGTTTGACCAACTCTGGACCGGTCAGGGTGGCGGCGGTCGTGGTGTCGGCGAGGTTCTCGAAGTACTCGGCCATCCCGGACAATCGCATCGTCTTCAAGCGGGTGAGGGTTTCCACATCGATCATGCTCGGCTCCCGTAGTAGTCGCTGCCGCGGACATAGCCGGCGTCGCCCAGGGAGGGGGCCGGCGGGGCTTGGGTGGGTGGGGTCCAGCCGGTCCACAGCTTCTTGATGAGCGTGTAGGAGGGGGCGGGGGTGGCCGCCAACGCCCGCGTGCAGGTGTCCTCCAGGCGGGCCATGCCGCCGGGCTTGGTGGCCAGCGACATCACCCCCAGACAGGACCGGTAGGACTGCTCGACGATCTGGCGGGACGCCAGGATCGCCCCGATCGCCGCTTGGGTGTTCGGGCCCACCGTGGCGGCCCACTGCTCGAATCGTTCCGGCGTCCAGTCGACCAGTCGGCTGCGGTGGGTGGCGGGCATGTGGGCCGGCAGGGTCGCATACCGGCCCGACACCCCTTGGAAGCGGGGGTGGGACGCGACCCGCTCGATCCCGTCGAAGACCTCCACGATGCTCGTGGTGAGGCGCACATCCAGGGATTGGCCGATCAACCGGGAAGGGACGGAGTAGAAGTTCTTGTCGACCTGGACGTGGTAGTTCGGGCCGACCTTGGCCTTGCGGAGCTCGGCCAACTCGAACCGGACCGGCGGCAGCGGTTGCAACAGTGGCTTCTCGTCGCGTTCGAACACGATCTGCCGGGAGTCCTCCCGCTTCTGGAACGGACGCGCGTTGATGGCAGCGACTTCGGCGAAGATGGCCTCGTTCAACTCGGCCAACCCGACGAACTGCCGATTGCGGAGCACCGCCGCGACCTGCCCCGCGACGAACCGGACGCTCCCTTCGACCACTGCCTTGTCGCGGGGACGTTTCACCCTGGCCGGGATGACCGCGGTGCCGTAATGCTCGGCCAACCGGGCATAGGCGGGGTTCAACGCCGGCTCGTAGCGGTCCGACCGGGACACCCCGGTCCGCAGGTTGTCCGGCACCAGGAGCCGGGCAGCACCCCCGAAATCCTCCAGGGCGTGCACGTGCGCGTCGATCCACGACCCGAGCGTCATGTCCGGGAACGCCTCCACATACGTGTAGGCCGAATACGACAGTGCGGCCACGAACACCCACCCCTGTCGTGGTTCGCCGGTCAGCGGGTCGGCGTAGGCCATCGGGTCCCCGGCCCAGTCGACCTCGATCGACTCGCCCGGGTTGCGCTGGATCCGCATCGACGCGCCGGTGGCCTTCGCCCACCGCCGGTACTGTTCGTTGAAGAACGAGTACTGGTAGGGCACCTCGCCGGTGGCGCGGCAGTTGGCCACGTACTCGTTCCACAACACCAGCAGCGTCACCGACGGCCGTCCCAGCTCCCGGTGCACGTGCTCGAAGTCTGGTGTGGCCCGGTCCGAGTCCGGCTTGGCCGGTTCGGGCAGCAACAGCCGGCGGACCTCGTCAGCCCCGAGGTCCGTCACCTGCTCGAACCCGACCCCCGCCGAGTCCGCCGCAGTGAACACCGCCGCCACCGTGTTACGGGAACACCCCAACACGTCCGCGATCCCACGCTGACTGACCCCCTCAGCTCGCAGCCGAAGGATCTGTTTGTAGTCGACCATGAAGGCGACTTCCTCTCGTCACGCCGTACCCCAACGGCACGGCGCGACGAACGTCCCACACGAAAACCCGAGCGCCGCCACGGTCCACCGCGCCCCGTCGCCGTGGCTCACCGCCCACCGGACCACTGGCTCACCCCACAACGGAACACCGGCCCTCACCGAGCGCAATATGCA
>NZ_JCAKNE010000064.1:0-4473 GCF_059515965.1 Propioniciclava sp. LT432
CGTGGTGGGTCGTTGATGCAAGGGCTCGTGGCCTTGCGCTGGGATGGGTGTTGCGAAGCATCCAACCGGACAAGGACCACGAGCTGTGATCAAGCCTATGTGCTCGCAGCGTGACGCTGCGAGCGTGACTTTCAACCTGCCTGACTACCACGTGATCGACGCGATCGACCTGCCCCTGGGTGGTCGGCGGGTGATCGTGAAGGCCGACACCATCGCCGGCGGCTGCCCCGACTGCGGGGTGGTGTCGGCGCGGGTGCATGCGTGGTGTCGGCAACGGGTCAAGGACGTCCCGCACGCCGGCGGTGTGGAGGTGTTGGTGGTGAAGCCACGGTTGGTGTGCGCCGAGCAGGGGTGCCCGCGACGGACGTTCACCCAGACCACGAGCGAGTTGCCGCGACGGGCTCGGTGCACGACGCGCTTGCGTCAGGCGTTGCTGACCGCGGTCATCGACCAGGGTCAGCCGGTCGCCCAGGTCGCCAAGACCCATCAGGTGGCGTGGTGGACCACCCAGAAGACGGTGAACGACGCGGTCGACACGTTGCCCGACGTCGACGCCCTGCACGTAAAGCACCTGGGTATCGACGAGCACCGCTACCGCCGGGTCCGCTGGTTCCGCGACCCCGACAGCAGCGGCTGGCGGCGGGTCGAGCCGTGGATGACGACCCTCGTCAACACGGCCTGCGGTCAGGTGCTGGGGGTCGTCGACGGCCGTGACAGTGCTGCCGTCGAGGGCTGGCTGAACGCCCGCAGCCAGGCCTGGCGGGACCGAATCCAGATCGTTGCGATCGACCCCTCAGCAGCGTTCAAGAAGGCGATCACCACCAGCCTCCCGCACGCCAAGATCGCGGTCGATCCGTTCCACCTGGTCCAGTTGGCGAACCTGTGCCTGACCCGGGTGCGGCAACGCCTGGTCCAGGACCTCCACCAGCGCCGGGGCCGGAAGGTCGACCCGGCCTGGGCACATCGCACCCTGCTGCTCCGCGGCTACGACACCCTCTCGGAGCGGGCCCGCCACCGGCTCGATGAGGTGTTCACCAGCGACGACCCCACCGGCGAACTCGGCGCCGCCTGGGGCGTCAAGGAAGGACTGCGGCTGATCCTCGCCAGCCGCACCCTCGAAGGAGCCCGTGACGCCAAACAGCGGCTCGAAGGCTGGGTGAAAGACGCCGACACCGACGAGACCACCAGGCTGTGGGACACCCTCAACGCCTGGTGGCCCGCCATCGAGGCGTTCATCACCAGCCGGGTCACCAACGCCCGCACCGAAGCGGCGAACACCGCCATCAAACACATCAAACGGACCGGGCGCGGCTACCGAAACAACGAGCACTACCAAGCCCGTATCCTGCTCCGCAGCGCCCACCGGGCGCGGCAACACCGCTTGACCAGCCAAGGCACCACGGCCAAGTGTGAATAGCCGCCATACCACCTCCGACGCCGCGATGATCTACCAGCACGCCGCCAGAGGCAGGGACCGGCAACTGGCGCGGGAACTGTCGAGGTTGGCCGCAGGCAACTGACAAACGCTCGATCAGCCGAGAGTCGGATGCTCCATGGCTTCCCGGGTTGTAGACCATGGAGAAAGCCAGCAAGTCGATCGACGCGCCGATTCACAGGACGGTATATCGCCTTATGGAATCGTGGAACTACGCAGCGCTCAACGACAAAGATCCTTCCACCTTGTGTCCCTCGATCTCAAGGGTGACTTGTCCTTGGGCAGCAGTCGCGACGGACACGACCGTGCTCGTCTCCTCGCATGGCATATGAGTCTCCACTATGGAGCGGTTATCCACGAGGACGGCTACTCTGACAGTTCCCTCACCGGAGCACTTCAGGTCAAGTCGATATGAACCGTGGAGTTCGGTGAACTTAGTCTCCGTTCCGCGATAGTCATCCCCGAATGTCAGCGAGACGATCCGTACCTCCGTGGGGGATGGTGATGGGGAAGCCGCCGCGCATCCCGCGGTCATTGCCGCGAACACAACGGCCAGTACACGACTGCTAGTACAGAAAACCGATGCCATAGAGGTCACCCATCCGCTTCTCACGTCGATTCTCACCAAGGTTGAAATACGGGTACATAACCTGCTTGGGAGTGCTTGACACATGGCCGAGACCGACGGCGTGGCCGATCTCGTGCGTTGCGATCGAAACAAGATCGTACTTGGTTGACGGCACCGTGCCCGTCCCGGCGTACCAACTGACGGACGTGCTGAACGCCATGTCGGCCTCGGTAGTCGAGCTACCCGCGTACCACCAGGTTGTTAGTGCGAGGGTCCCTGAGGACAGCGACTTCCAACCTTGTGTGCTCTTTCCATCTTGCACACCCACTGCCTTGGTCGTGGACCCTACCTCCCCGACTGCCAGGCTGTGCGTCGAGCCACCGCAAGTTGAGTTCTTCGCCTCGATATATCCCTCGGCAGCGTCGAATGCTGCGTAGCGAGCAGACTCGGTCATGCTGGATGGGCGACCGGAGTAGTTGGTGAACCACTGGTAGATCTTGCCGCTCCACTTCTGCCCGGTGAGCGCATACTGAGAAGACGACCCGCACCAAGATGGGTAGGCTGCGGCGACTGCAAGTGGCCCGGACTCAACCCGAGCCAACGACGCTTCCTGCTGCGCGACCATCTCCTTGACGGCGTCGGGTTCCCCGATCGGATCCGCTCCATCGATACTGACGGCAACACCGCCGGAAACACTGTGCAAGAGTTCGACCTGCGTGGGCAGTGAGCGGTCACTGTCTGCGGTGCGGGTGACGGACTGCCCCACACCCTGCCCCTCCGGGGGTACCGTGAGATTGAGATCACTCACGATGACGGTTCGGCCTTCCATTGCGCAGCTGCTGAGCGATGGCCGCGTGAGTGCAGTGAAATCCATGACAGCGCCACAATCCGCGGCCGAAGCAAAGTTCACAGCCGAGGCTGCAGTGATTAGTGCGGCCACTCCGACCGTAGCTGCCAATCGGGACCCTAACCTCATTGGTATCTCCCTCGACGGTGCATTCTCCGTGTCCCCACGGAACGCTGTTGTTTTGGACGGTATAACAGTTCCGCCTACCGCACAAGCGGCCGAGTTGACTCACCTAAGACCTCCGCTTCGAGGGGGTCGTTGCCTCAGGTGAGTTTCTCCGGTTCGGGGGTGTCGTTGCCTCGCGTAAGGGTCTCCGCCTGAACGATCCGGGGATGGAGCTGACCTTGAGCGAGCGCAGGGCTGTCACGGTGAAGAAGGCGTTGGCCTACAAGGGGGCGGACCGGGCCGGGAAGTCGCGGATCCTGGACGAGTTGGTCGAGTTGACGGGCTGGCATCGTGACTATGCGCGGGCGGCGTTACGGGAGGTGCTGGTCGTCAAACCGGTCCGGCCTCGCAAGCCGCGGTCGCGGGTCTACGGCGATGACCTGCTGCCCGCCCTGGTGCGCTGTTGGACCCTGTTGCGGGCGCCGGCGGGGAAGATCCTGGCGCCGTTCATGCCCGTGCTGGTGCCCCTGCTGCGGGTGGAGGGGGAGATCGTCTTGGACGACACCCAGGCCGAGTTGTTGGCCGGTATCTCGGCGGCCACGATCGACCGGATGCTCGCCGGGGAGCGGAAGCGGATGACGCTACGCGGCCGGACGCACACCAAGCCGGGGTCGTTGTTGAAACACCAGATCCCGATCCGCACGTTCGCTGACTGGGACGATGCGACGCCGGGGTTCGTCGAGATCGACCTGGTCGCCCACGACGGTGGGGTGGCCTCGGGTGAGTACTGCTACACGTTGACGATGACCGATGTGGCGACGGGGTGGACGGTGAACCGGTCGGTGCCGAACCGGGCCCGTCGGTGGGTGATCGAGGCCATCGACCACGCCGCCGGGATGTTCCCGTTCCCGATCGTGGGGATCGATTCCGACAACGGGTCGGAGTTCATCAACCACCACTTCCTGCACTACTGCGAGACCCGCAAGATCACGTTCACGCGCGGGCGGGCGGGGAAGAAGAACGACGGCTGTTACGTGGAGCAGAAGAACTGGGCCCGGGTGCGGGAGTTGGTCGGCTACTACCGGTACGACACCGACGCCGAGCTCGAGCTGCTGAACCGGATCTGGGCGTTGGATGACGCGTTCGCGAACTACTTCCTGCCCAGCCTGAAGCTGGCCTCCAAGCACCGCGACGGCGCCAAGGTCGTCAAGAAGTACCACCAGGCCGCCACCCCGCACCAGCGTGCCCTCGCCCACCCCGCGACCCGGAAACGGCCCGTGATCACGATGAACGCCCGGTTCAAGAAGCTTCGCCTCGGTGCCCTGCAACGCGAGATCCTCCACCACACCGGACGCCTCGAAGCCCTCGCCCAGGCCAAGGGCCGTACCGCCCGGCAACGCCGTGCCGCGACCGGCTGAACCGGAGGAGACACGTGAGGCAACGACTCCTGCCGAACCGGAGGTCACAGGTGAGGCAACGACCTAATCCATCCGGAGGTATTGACATGAGGCATCACGG
>NZ_JCAKNE010000065.1:0-2983 GCF_059515965.1 Propioniciclava sp. LT432
GTGCTGGAGGGGTGGCGGTGGTTGTCCACAGGGCCGCCTGATGGGTGCTCGAATGTGTGTTCGAATGCCTAGGGTGGTGGACATGAGCACTCCCAGCCCCACCCCGCGGCTCGTCGCCACCAGCGACGCGCTCGCCCAGGTGCGCGCGCTGCTGGGTGCCGTCGACCACGACGCCCGCCAACGCTTGGACGCCGACGCCCGCTTCCAGCTGGCCGAACAGGTCGTCGCGGTGGGCCGCCAACTGGACGCCCTCCGCGCCGTCCTGGTCGCCGAAGCCGACCAGGCCCGAACCCGCGGGCCACGCGGCACCAGCACCACCGACCTGTTGGCAATGACCGCCCAAGTCACCGCGTCGGAAGCGGCCGGTTGGCTGTTCGCCGGCAAGGACATCAGCGGACGCCCCGGCGTCAAGGCGGCCGCCCTCGCCGGGGAAGTCTCCGTACGCCAAGCCCGCTCCATCGACCAAGTCCTCGGCAACCTGCCCGCCACCCTCGGCGACGAACGCCGCGACCAGGCCGAACAGCTGCTGCTGGAACGCGCCCAACGCATGGACGCCAAGGAGCTCGCCAAGCAGTCGCGGTCGGTGTTGGCCGAGGTGGCTCCCGAGGTCGACGGGGTCGAGGACGAGCTGTCCCGCCTCGACGTCCAGCGCAAACAAGCCGTCGCGGCACGCTCGTTGAGCATGATCCCCGACGGTCAGGGCTCCATCCTCCTGAGGGGCCAACTGCCGGTTCTGGAGGGCGAGATGCTGGTCAACCTCGTCAACGCCCACACAGTGTCCAACCGACGCGCGATCGAACAAGCCGCCGACCGCCACGACGACCCCGGCCTACGCACGCGCGAGCAACGCACCGCCGACGGCCTCATCGCTCTCATCCACGCAGTGCACGCCCCAGGATCGGGCGCGGGGACGCGCACCGCGCCCGGCGACCACGCATCTCCCCCGAATCGGGCCTCCGCTCAGGCGGCACCCCGGTCCCGCGCAGAAGTCGCACAACACTCATCCGTTGAAGCAGCCCAGGACACCCCGGCGAACACGATTCAGGCCATCGCCGCGAGCGAGGCACGGATCCCCGCTCCCACCCCTGGCCCGGGCCCCTCCCGCAACCGCCCCACGGTGGTCGTCACCATGAGCCTGGACCTCCTGGCGAGTCGACAGGAACAGGCCGGACGGCTCGCCTCCGGTCGCGACCTCCCCCCGGGCCAGCTCCGACAGCTGCTGTGTGATGGCAACGTCCTACCCGTCGTCCTCGGCGGAGCCAGCCAACCCCTCGACGTCGGTCGCCAACAACGACTCGTCACTCCTGGCATCCGCCGGGCCCTCGAAGTCCGCGACCGTGGCTGTGCGTTCCCGAGCTGCCAGAAGGCTTCTTCCGAATGCGAAGCCCACCACATCACAATGCCGTTAAGTTAGCCGCTGGCACTGCTTCGCGGGTGAGTGGTCTTTGAGGATGCTTGCGGCATTTTTCGAGATTTGTTGGTGTGGTCTGCGGAGGTTTGTGCGACTCGCGGGATTATGTTCGTGACGCTCCGGGGTGATTCTTCTAGTGTGGGGCTATGAACGAATCCGTTTCGCGGAAATTCACGGATCATCTTCCTGTGGGCGTGTTGGCGGAGTGTATTCCGCGGGACGAGGTCGAGACGGCAATTGATCTGGCTAATCGGCGGGAGCAACGTTCGCGTCTCCTTCCGGCCCGAGTCGTGGTCTACTACGTGATCGCGTTGGGACTGTTCTTCGGGGAGAGCTATGACGAAGTCATGCGAAGGCTCGTCAACGGTCTGAGATTCATCGGTGGATGGTTATCCAGTTGGCATGTTCCCACGCCCAGTGCAATCACGCAGGCCCGGGCCCGCCTGGGTGAAGAACCCATGAAGTTACTTTTCGAGCGTGTTGCCCAGCCTTTGGCTTCCTCAGCGACGCCGTCGGCGTGGTTCCACGGGCAACGCGTGATGGCTATTGATGGAGTGGTGCTGGACGCTCCTGAGTCGCCGGGCAACGCCGCCACGTTCGGCTATAGCGTGGGAGGACGTGGGGCCAGCGTGTTCCCGCGCGTGCAGGTGGTAGCGGTTGCCGAGTGTGGGACTCACGCCATTACGCACGCGGTGATCGGTGACCTCGGCTCCAGCGAACGGCCGCTGGCTGAGCGGCTGGTCGGCCGGCTAGAGCAAGGAACGCTCCTGCTTGCCGATCGTGGCTTCTACTCGTACAAGATCTGGGAATTGCTGATCGCGGGCAAGGTGGACGCCGCGTTTCGTGTCGCGAGCACCCTGAACCTTCCCCCCATCACCGAATACCCCGACGGATCGTATCTGTCCGTCCTTTTGGCGCCCGCACGTCAAAGCGCAGTGAGGCAATCCTCCCGCGTCCATGGGCGCGATAACAAGCGGGCCGAGCATCAGTGGCTACTCGATAACGGTACCGCTTGCCGGGTCGTCGAATACACAATCGAGGGGTCTTCGGCGACGTACCGCATTATCACCACTCTCTTGGACCACGACCGCTATCCCGCCGATGAAATCGCCGCCCTCTATCACGAACGTTGGGAAATCGAGAACGTCTTTGATGAGATCGAGGTCCACCAGATCGCGCATGGCCGGGTCCTACGGTCTCGCTCACCCGAACTTGTCAAACAAGAGATCTGGGGACTCCTCCTGGCGCACTACGCGATCCGAAAACTTGTGCATAACGCTTCCGACCTCGCCGAGATCGACCCCGACCGATTATCGTTCGTTCGCGCTCTCAGAATCATCCGACGCCACATTTCCAGCGGCGCGGAACTTTCCCCCCTCGATCCTGAATGAAATAGTCGACGAACTCGTAACGCACCCGAATCCTCCCCGACGACACAGGAGCTACCCGCGGGTCGTCAAGCGACACTTCGCCGCCTACCACAACACAAAACGTGCACAACACCGCGGAATAAAGCAGGAACACCTACCACGAATCCACACTCGCCAGCCCCAGCTAACTTAACGGCATTGC